>NZ_JBXUOW010000065.1:0-28307 GCF_057196645.1 Micromonospora sp. ATLC16 | reverse complement strand
GCCAGGTCCGAAGCGCGGGTCCAGGGGCACGCCCGGCGGGGCGGCCAGCAGCACGGTGCCGGTGCCCGGGGCGTCGGCCACGAACTGACGTACCTCCGGCGGACCGGACAGCGCCGTGCGCAGCGCCGCCGCCAGCTCGGCCGGCCGCAGGGCGGGCAGATCGGCGGTGAGCCCGGCCACCCAGCCGGCGACGCCCGCCGCGCCCTGCCGGAACGCGGCGTTGAGCCCGGCGTCCGCGACGTCCGGCAGTATCCGGGCGCCAGTGGACCGGGCCGTGTCGGCGACCTGGGCGTCGTCGGTCACCACGAGTATCTCGGCCACCCCCGGGCAGGCCCGCACCGCCGCCAGCGTGTCGGCGGCCAGCGCCAGGGCCAGATCCTGATGGGGTACGCCCGGCAGCCCGCCACGCAGTCGGGTCTTCGCGACTGCCAGGCGTTTGACCGGCAGCACCACCGTCCAGGGCTGTGTCACGCCTGCCATCCTGCCAGTCGGACGGCGGTACCCTCACTGGCCGTACCCGGGGCGAGCAGGCATGATTTCGGCTGCGGACCTCACCGGGCTTCTCCGGTGGGCGGGTCGGGCGGGCACGAGGAGGCACGGTGGGTCGGCGGAGGCTGGGATTCTGGCAATGGTTCGCCGTGGTGCTGGTGAAGCCGGTGATGACCGTCTGGACCCGGCGTACCTGGCGGGGCATGGAACACCTGGACCAGGACGGTCCCATGATCATCGTGCCGAACCACATCTCGCACGCCGACCCGCTGGTCTCCGCGCACTTCGTCTACGACGCCGGGCGGTGGCCGCAGTTCCTCGGCAAGGCGAGCGTGTTCAAGGTGCCGGTGATCGGCTGGATCCTGCACCGGTGTAAGCAGATTCCGGTCGAGCGGGGCTCGGTCGACGCGGTGAAGTCGCTGGACGCCCTGGTCAAGGCGCTCGACGAGGGCGGTGCCGTGATCATCTACCCGGAGGGCACCACCAGCCGGGAGCCGGACCTGTGGCCGATGAAGGGCAAGACCGGCGCGGCCCGGCTGGCGCTGGCCACCGGCGCCCCGGTGGTGCCGCTGGCGATGTGGGGACCGGAGCGGATCTTCGATCCGCGCCGGTCCCGGATCAACCTGCGCCCCCGGATTCCGGTGACCGTGTTCGCCGGGCCGCCGATCGACCTGAGCGGCTGGGCCGGCGCCGCCCCGAGCCGGCAGGTGCTGGAGGAGATGACTGACGTGATCATGCTGCGCCTGCGGGACATGCTCGCCGACATCCGGGGCGGGACACCACCGCCGCTGTGGCAGCGCAACCCCCGCCCGCAGCCCGACCGTCCGCGCCCGGAGGCGGCGGCATGAGCGAGCGGCAGCGAGTGAATCACCGGTGCGGTGCGGTGGGGTCTCACGACGGTGCCGACGGTAGGGAGGCGGCGGCGTGAGTGGGCACGTGGCGGTGCTGGGGGCGGGGTCGTGGGGTACGGCGTTCGCGAAGATCCTCGCCGACGCCGGCCGGGAGGTGACGCTCTGGGCGCGGCGACAGCCGATCGCCGACGTGATCCGCGCAGAGCGGCGTAATCCGGAGTACCTGCCCGGGGTGGTGCTGCCGGAACGGGTCACCGGAACCGGCGACCCCGTCGAGGCGATCAAGGGCGCCGAGATGGTGGTGCTGGCGGTGCCGTCGCAGACGCTGCGCGGCAACCTCGCCGAGTGGGTGGAGCACCTGCACCCCGAGGCCACCCTGGTGTCACTGATGAAGGGCATCGAACTCGGCACCACCAAGCGGATGAGCGAGGTGATCGTCGAGACCGCAGAGGTCGCGGCGGACCGGGTGGTGGTGGTCTCCGGCCCCAACCTGGCACCGGAGATCGCGGCGGAGCAACCGGCGGCCACCGTGGTCGCCTGCACCGATTCCGAGCGGGCCACCCTGGTGCAGCGGTCGATCACCACGCCCTACTTCCGCCCGTACACCAACGACGACGTGACCGGCTGCGAGCTGGGCGGGGCGGTCAAGAACGTGATCGCGCTCGCCTACGGCATCGCCACCGCGATGGGCTTCGGCCACAACACCCGGGCGATGCTGGTCACCCGTGGGCTGGCCGAGACCGCCCGGCTCGGGGTGGCCCTCGGCGCGGATCCGCTCACCTTCGCCGGCCTGGCCGGGATGGGTGACCTGGTGGCGTCCTGCTCGTCGCCGTCGGCCCGCAACCGCACCTTCGGCGAGCACCTCGGTCGAGGCGCGTCCCTGGAGGAGGCCCGGGTGGCCACCCGACAGACGGCGGAGGGGGTGAAGAGCGCGCTGGCGATCCGGGACCTGGCCCGCGCGCACGGGGTGGAGATGCCGATCACCGAGCAGGTCGAGCTGGTCTGTCACGAGGGGGTGGACCCCCGGCTGGCGGTCCAGGCCCTGATGAGCCGCACCACGAAGCCGGAGTGAGCATGATGGATGAGTACCGGCTCCTCTCACCGGAGCAGCACGAGCGGCTGTTTCCGGAGCAGGGGGACGGCACCCGGTGTGTGCACGCGGGCCTGCCCGAGCCGGCCCCGGGCGCGCCGTTCCTGCCCGGTCCGGTTTTCGCCGCGCCGTACCATCTCGACCCGTGGCAGGGCCCGGCGGCGACCCCGAACGGGTACGGGCGTCCGGACAACCCGACCCGTCGGTTGCTGGAGGCCGCGGTCGGTGAGCTGGAGGGCGGCGACTGCCGGGTCTTCGCCAGCGGTCAGGCGGCGATAACCGGGCTGCTGCTGGCGGTGCTGCGGGCCGGCGACGCGGTGGTGCTGCCCGCTGACGGGTACTTCCCGGTGCGGGCGTTCGCCACCGACACCCTCGCCGGCAACGGCGTACGGGTGCTCTTCGCGCCGACGGTCGGGCCGTACCCGGACTTCGACGGGGTACGGCTGGTGCTGGTGGAGACGCCGGCCAACCCGGGGCTGGACGTCGTGGACCTGCCGGCGCTGGCCGAGCGGGCGCACGCCTCCGGTGCGTTGCTGGCGGTGGACAACACCACCGCCACTCCGCTCGGACAGCGGCCGCTGGACCTCGGCGCGGACGTGGTGGTGGCCTCCGGCACCAAGGCGTTGACCGGACACTCCGATCTGCTGCTCGGCTACGTCGCCACCCGGTCGGCGGAGCTGTTGTCGACGGTCACCGCCTGGCGTACCGCGACTGGTGCCGTGCCCGGCGCGTTCGACGCCTGGCTGGCCCACCGGTCGTTGGCCACCCTCGACCTGCGCCTGGCCCGGCAGACGGCGAACGCGGCGGCGCTGGCCCGGCTGCTGGCCGACCGCGCCGACGTTTCCGGCCTGCGCTGGCCCGGCCTGCCGGAGGACCCGGCGCATCCGGTGGCGGTGCGGCAACTGCGCCGGATGCCGGGCGTGCTCTCCTTCGATCTCGGTAGCGCCGACCGGGTCGCCCGCTTCCTCGGCGCGGCCCGGCTGGTCACCGCGGCGACCTCCTTCGGTGGCCTGCACACCACTGCGGACCGGCGGGCCCAGTGGGGCGACGACACCGCGCCCGGTTTCGTCCGGCTCTCCTGCGGGGTGGAGGACCCCGCCGACCTGGTCGCCGACGTCACGGCCGCGCTGGACGCCGCCGCCTGATGGCGCCCGTCTCCCCGGGCGACCAGCACGCCCTGGTCGCCCGGCTGCGCCGGGCCGGCTGCGTCTGGGCCGAGGACGAGACGCGGCTGCTCGTCGAGGCCGCTGACGACCCGGAGACGCTCGCCGCACTGGTGGACCGGCGGGTCGCCGGTGAGCCGCTGGAGTACCTGCTGGGCTGGGCGGAGTTCTGCGGTGAGCGGATCGACGTCGACCCGGGCGTCTTCGTGCCCCGGGCGCGTACCGCCCTGCTGGTCTCGGTGGCGGCCCGGGTGACCGGACCGGCCGCGACCGTGGTGGAGCTTTGTTGTGGCTCCGGTGCGATCGGCCGGGTGCTGGCTCGTCGGCTCGCCGCACCCCGGCTGCTGGCCGCGGTCGACGTGGACCCGGCGGCGGTGGCCTGCGCGCGGCGGAACCTGACCGCCGTGGGTGTGCCGGTCCTCGCCGGGGACCTCTTCGATCCACTACCGGCGGCCTGGCGTGGTCGCCTCGACCTGGTGGTGGCCAACGCCCCGTACGTGCCGACGGCGGCGATGGCGCTGCTACCTCCGGAAGCCCGCCGGTACGAATCCGCCGCGGCGCTCGACGGCGGACCCGACGGGCTGGCCGTGCTGCGCCGGCTGGCCACTGCCGCGCCGAACTGGCTCGCGCCGGGTGGGCATCTGGTGGTGGAGGTCGGCCAGGGGCAGGTCGACCGGTTCCGGGCGGTGCTGACCGAGGTCGGGCTGGTGCCGTCGGTGGCACGTGACGAAGCCTCCGACGCCATCGCGATGCTGGGCCGGTACCCGGACGACGTGGCGGGCGGGCGGTACGAGAACTAGCCTCACGTCAGGCTGTGACGTTGGGAGGCGGAACTCGGGTGGACAGCGCAACGGTGGTCGTCGGGATCGACAACGGTGGCACGACCAACAACGCCACCGTGCTCACGCTTGACGGACGTTTCCTGGTCGACCGCCTGGTGGAGACGCCGAGCCGGGTACAGGAGGGCCCGGAGGCGGCGGTGGCGGCGATGGCGGACGCCTTCGACGGTGTGCTGGCCCTCACCGGGGTACCCCGCGAGCAGGTCGGCGCGGTCGGTCTGGACACGCCCGGTCCGGCCAGTGCCGGCGGCGTCATCTCGTCGAAGGGCTCCACGAACTTCTCCCAGCCGGCCTGGCGCGGCTACGACGTGCGGGGGGGCCTCGAACGTCGGCTGGGGCTGCCGGTGATCTACCACAACGACGGTAACGCCGCCGCGCTCTACGCCCATCATGTCCACTTCGGGGCCGATGCGATGCGACGCTCGTCGGTGGCGGCGATCGTCGGCACCGGCCTGGGCGGCGGGCTGATCGAGCATGGCCGGGTGATCTCCGGCGCGGCGGGGATGGCTGGCGAGCTGGGCCATGTGCAGATTCCGTTGACCACCGTGTTGGCACCGGGGCAACCGGTGCCGATCTGCGCCTGCGGCTTCGCCGGTGACGTCGAGAGCGTCGTGTCGTTGACCGCGATCGGGCACAACCTGTTGCCGTACTGGTTGACCCGCTTTCCGGGGCATCCACTGGCCGGCGAGTCGCCGGAGCGCGCGGCGAAGCTGGTACGCGGCTACGGCGAGCGGGGCGACGAGCTTGCCCGGGAGATCTTCGCCCAGCAGGCGAGGGCGCTCGGTGCGCTGTTCACCATCGCGGCGAACTTCACCGATCCGCACGCGTACTTCGTCGGCGGTGGGGTGGTGGAGACGGACCCGGCGTTCCGCGACTGGTTCCTGGCCGCCGTGCGCGAGCACACCCTGCTCCGCTCCGAGCAGGCCGCCCTGGCCACCTTCGCGCTGGTGCCGGACCGCGACATGGCTGGTGCGCGCGGCGTGGCGCTGGCGGCGCTGGAGATGATCCGGGCGCTGCCGTCGCCGCCACCGCTGGTCGGCGACTGAACCGACGACAGCGGAGGGGCTGACCGGGCCGGCGGTGCCCTTACCGGCCCGGTCAGCGGCTCTGGGGTGTGGTCCCTCCGCAGCTCAGCGGGTCGGCGGAGCCTGGGCGAAGGCGGTCCACGCCGACGGCCGGAAGGCCAGCAGCGGGCCGTGCGGGTCCTTGGAGTCGCGTACGGCGACTGTGCCGGGGACGACCGCCATCTCGACGCAGGCGCCCTCGTCACCGCTGTGGCTGCTCTTGCGCCAGCCCGTCACGGACTCCACGGCGTTGGTCGTCGGTGTCATGGCATTACCGTCCCTTCGAGAGTTTGAAGATTGCCTCGCGACTGTCCGTCGGGCTGAGCGCGACGGTGCGCAGGTGCTCCATGATCTTGGTGCAGGTACGCAGGTCGCCGGGACGGTCGAGGATCATCTGCCCGGCGACCGTCTCCACGGAGGCGATGATCGGGTCCTCCGGGTCGGCGAATTCGAGAATGTGCAGGGAGCCCCGGGTGCCCCGGTGGTAGCCGGCGACCAGCGGGATCACCTGAACGGTGATGTTCGGTAACTCGCTCATCTTGAGCAGGTGGCTCAGCTGACCCTGCTGCGCGGAGTCGTCACCCACCGGGCGCAGCAACGCGGCCTCGTCGAGAATCGCGTCGAAGATCGGCGGATCTTCCTCGAAGACCCGCTGCTGCCGGTCCAGCCGCATGCGCACCCGGTCCTCGACGTCGTTGTCGCTGAGGGTGTGCGGCCCGCCCCGCATCACGCCGCGGATGTAGTCGGCGGTCTGCAACAGCCCCGGCACCACCGACGGCTCGAAGTTCGCGATGGCGACGGCCTCGGCCTCCAGCGCGATGAAGTCGATGGTGCGTCGGTCGAGCAGGTACGAGTAGGACACCCACCAGCCCGGCTTGCGCGCGTCCTTGGCGAGCTGGACGGCGGCCGCGACCTCGTCCGCGCCGACCCCGTAGAGGGTGAGCAGCGCGCGCACGGTGGCCGGGTTGACCAGGGTTTGTGCGTTCTCGTAGCGGGAGAGCGTGCTGCGGGTGCTGTTGATCTCGTCGGCCGCGGTCTCCAGGGTGAGCCCGGCGGCCTCCCGATGGTGGCGCAGGGCGATGCCCAATCGACGGGCACGTGCGGTCTTCGGAGCCATGTATAGATGGTCGCACGTATTTGGGAAGCTGTACATGAGAGAACGCCAGTGAGAGTTGCATTCATGCCCATGGAGATGTCAACCTGTTAGCGCGTCCTCACCGCCGGTTGTCGTGGCGACGGTGGTGGTGAGCGACCGGAGGGGATGAGGCGCGCGGCGGTCGGGTTTCCCCCGTACCCGATCGCCGCGTGCCACGCCAGTGGGTCGGCCATCGGAAGGGAAGCGACGTGCAGACTGGTCAGCGGGTTTTCGGCGAGTGCCGGGACGGCCGGCGATGACACGTTTCCTGGTGGTGCTGACCGACGTCCGTCCGTTCGAGATCGATGGTCGTAACGAACGGCTGGCCCCGGAGCGTCGCCGCCAGGTGGTCGGCGCGAGCAGTCGCGAGGCCGCCGACCGGATCGCCGGCGCCTTCATGGCGCTGGGCATGGTGCGGGCCGGCCGGCAGCGGGTCAAGGTGCTCGCCATCGGCCGCCGGCACGCGTACGGTGAGCGTGAGCTGGCCGGCTGACCTCGATCGTCCGATTACTTTCCGTATATCGCTCGTTGACCTTTTGCGGCCGCATCGCGTTCCCGCAGGGTATCGGCTCCCCACATCCGCCACGCACAGTAAGGTCATCCGGGAGAGCGCCGGCAGTGCGTCCCGGAAAGGTGATCACAGTGACCACCCCAGGCAAGACCCGCGTGGCGATCGTCTTCGGCGGCCGCAGCCCGGAACACGGCATCTCGTGCGTCAGCGCCGGCAGTGTGCTCGGCGTGCTGGACCCGGACGAGTTCGAGGTGGTGCCGGTCGGTATCACCCGAGCCGGTCAGTGGGTACTCACCAGCGGCGACCCCGGCCAGTTGGCGATCAACGCCCGTCGGCTACCGGAGATCACCGCGGCATCCGGCACGGACATCGTGCTGCGCACCGACCCCACCGGCGGCGGACTGCTGGTGCTCGACCCGACCGAAGGACCCCGGGCGCTCGCCGACGTGGACGTGGTCTTCCCCGTGCTGCACGGCGCCTACGGTGAGGACGGCACCATCCAGGGCATGCTGGAGATGGCCGGCATCCCGTACGTCGGGGCGAAGGTCTTCGCCTCGGCCGCCGCGATGGACAAGGAGTTCACCAAGAAGCTCTGCGCCGCCGAGGGCATCCCGGTCGGCCCGTACGCGGTGCTGCGCAGCGGGACCACGCTGAGCGAGGCGGACAAGCAGCGGCTGGGCCTGCCGGTCTTCGTCAAGCCCTCCCGGGCCGGCTCCTCCTTCGGCATCACCAAGGTCAACGACTGGGCCGACCTGGACACAGCCCTCGCCACCGCTCGGGAGATCGACAGCAAGGTCCTGGTCGAGGGCGCCATCGTCGGCCGGGAGATCGAGTGCGGCGTGCTGGAGGGCGAGGCCGGCGGTGCGCCGGAGGCATCCGTGCTGGCCGAGGTCCGGGTGGTCGGGGACTACGACTTCTACGACTTCGAGGCCAAGTACATCGACGCGGAGTCCGCCTGCGAGTACGACATCCCGGCCGACCTACCGGAGCGGGTCACCCGGCAGGTGCGCGACTACGCCGTCCGTGCCTTCACCGCGCTGGACTGCGCCGGCCTGGCCCGCGTCGACTTCTTCGTCACACCCGAACTCGACGTCTACCTCAACGAGATCAACACGATGCCGGGCTTCACGCCCACGTCGATGTTCCCTCGGATGTGGGCGGCGGCCGGCCTGGAGTATCCGAAGCTTGTCGACCGGCTCATCCGCACCGCGTTGACCCGGGGACCGGGACAGCACTGACCCCAGCTCGGCGCTGACCTGCTGCGTCAGGAGGTGCAGCCGGACGGTGCCGCGCCGGACGACCGGATCGACTCGACGATGGTGGCGGATACCGGGGAGGCCCACTGCAACGCCTCGCCGTAGCTGTGCGGCACCCGCAGGGTGACCGCGGTCTCCCGGTCGACGGTGATCAGCTCCGTCGCGTCGGGACCCTCCACCGCGTACCAGCAGACCGAGTTGACCAGGTAGAGGTGGTCGTCGGGCCGTACCTCCGGCTCGTCGCCACCGCAGGCCACAGTGAGCGCCGGGTCGCCGTACGCTGCGTTCTGTTCCGGCCCGGCGCTGACCGGTCGTTGCGGCAGGTCGCGGATCGAGTCGGGCAGTTGGGACAGCAGGGCGCGGCAGACGACGGTCGGCCGCTCGCCGAGCTGAGGGGCGGCCATCTCGACCGGCGCGGTGGAGACCGGACCGGGCGTGGTTGCCGACGGCTGCGGCGCGGCGGTCGGCTCCGCCGGCGAGAGGTTGCCCAGCGCGAGCGCACCCACCAGCAGGGCCACCGGCGCCGCCACCGCCGTGGCGATCAGCGCCGCACTGCGGCTGGTGCGGTCGGGTGCCTTCGCGTCCGGGCGGTCAGCCTGGGCGACGGGGGATTCAGTGTGCTCGTCCACTTACAGGCGCACCACCGAACACGTGAGGGTGCGAGTGATGCCGGGCACCATCTGCACCTTGCTGACAATGAGTTTTCCGAGCTCGTCGACGGTGTTCGCCTCGGTGAGCACGACCACGTCGTACGGCCCGGTGACCGCGTCGACGCGGACCACACCGGCGAGATCAGCGATGAGACCGGCCACGTCACGTGCCCGGCCGACCTCTGTCTGGATGAGGATGTACGCCTGTACCACGACTCGACCTCCCTCCGTCGCCGCCTGCCAGGCGGCCCGAAGGGAGAAAGTACCTTACGGACCAGGGCAGACGCCGATCGGTGGCCAAGGAGAAGCACAGTGAGCGAGCGCAGCGAGCGAGCCGTCAGGCTCAGGCTGGTGCCGTCGTGAGTGTCGCGGGTGTCGGCGAGTTCGGGCTGATCGACCGGGTCACCGCCCGGCTCTCGTACGGCCCGACGGTGCTGCTCGGCCCCGGTGACGACGCGGCGGTGGTCGCCGCGCCGGACGCCCGGGTGGTCGCCACCACCGACGTGCTGGTCGAGGGGCGGCACTTCCGCCGGGACTGGTCCGGGGCGCACGACATCGGCCGCCGGGCGGCGGCGGCGAACCTCGCCGACGTGGCGGCCATGGGCGCGGAGCCGACCGCCCTGCTGGTGGCGCTCTGCGTACCCGGGGATGTCGACACCGGCTGGCTGGAACAACTGACCGACGGGCTCGGTGCCGAGGCGGCCGGTGTCGAAGCCAGTGTGGTGGGCGGGGACATGTCGGCCAGCCCTACGCTGACCATCGCGGTCACCGCCCTCGGCGACCTGGGCGGTCGGTCGCCGGTGACCCGGGCCGGTGCCCGACCCGGTGACCTGCTCGCCCTGGCCGGTCGGACCGGGTACGCGGCGGCCGGGTTCACCGTGCTCTCCCGTGGCTTCCGGACGCCCCGGCTGCTGGTCGAGGCGTATCGGCGTCCGGAGGTGCCCTACCCGGCCGGACCGCAGGCCGCCCGGCTCGGCGCCACCGCCATGATCGACGTCTCGGACGGGCTGCTGGCCGACCTCGGGCACGTCTCGAAGGCCAGCGGGGTGGCCATCGACATCACCCGGGACGCCTTCGAGGTGCCGCCGCAGATGCGTGACGCCGCGCAGGCGCTCGGTGTCGACCCGTACGCCTGGCTGTTGGCCGGTGGCGACGACCACGCGCTGGCCGCGACCTTTCCCCCGGCGACGGCCCTGCCACCGGGCTGGCGCATGATCGGCCGCGTCGCCGAAGGCTCCGGTGTGACGGTGGACGGCAGACCGTTCGACGGGCCGGCCGGATGGGATCACTTCCGCTGACCGCAGGCCACCCCGCGGTGCGCTGCCAGCCGCGTCGTACCCTGCACGGGTGCACGAGATCGAGATCCATCGGGTGCCGTTCGACTCGCCGGAGGCGCGGCGGTTGATCACCGCGACCCTGGCCGACCTGAGCGGCCGGTACGGCGGCAGCGGCGACGAGACCCCGGTCGACGCGCGCGAGTTCGTTCCACCGGCGGGGGCGTTCCTGGTCGCCCGGATCGACGGTCAGCCCGTGGGCTGCGGCGGATGGCGCAGCCACGGCGACGAGGCCGCCGAGGTGAAGCGGATGTACACCGCGCCGGAGGCCCGGGGGCGGGGGGTGGCCCGCACGGTGCTGGCGGCCATCGAGCGCTCGGCCCGTCAGCATGGCCGCCGACGGATCATCCTGGAGTGCGGTGACCGGCAGCCCGAGGCGATCGCGTTGTACGAGGCGGCCGGCTACGAGCGGATCGCCAACTTCGGCTTCTACGCCGCTGAGCCCGGCTGCCTGTCGTTCGGCCGCAGGCTCTGAGCAGCCCGCTCGCTGGGCACACGACACCGGCCAGCGGACACGACAAAACCGGCGGGCCCGCTGGGGCCCGCCGGTGCTGACAGTCGTGATGTCCGGTGCTACCGCGTCAGGCGCGGGCGACCTTGCCGGCCTTGATGCAGGACGTGCAGACCTTCAGCTTCTTGGTCGTGCCGCCACCGGCCGGGGTGCGCACCGACTGGATGTTCGGGTTCCAGCGGCGGTTGGTCCGCCGGTGCGAGTGGGACACGTTGTGGCCGAAGCCCGGCCCCTTGCCACAGACGTCACACACGCTAGCCACGGGATACTCCTGGGATTGAAACGTTCATGAGGTCGGCACCAGGCGCAGCCCGGGCAACCGGGCCAGAGTACCCGATGCGGAAGTCGCCTGCCCAACCGGGCTCGGCCACCGCCACCGCGCGGCGGCGATGCGGACGGCAGCGTGCCCGCGAACCTGATCTGACCGCACCCGCCCCGGTGCCGGGCGAGTGTCAGCGCACGCCGATAGGCTGCCACCGTGCTGGACACCCTCGACGCCGCCGCCGTGCGCCGCTGGTGCGCCGGCGGCCTGGCCGCGCTCAAGCGGCACCAGGGTGAGATCGACGAGCTGAACGTCTACCCGGTTCCCGACGGTGACACCGGCACCAACCTGGTGCTCACCCTCACCTCCGCGCAGCAGGCGCTGGCGATGGATCTCGACACCCACGCCGACGGCGTCTCGACCGCGCACGGGCACGCGTTGCGCCTGATGGCCCGGGGCGCCCTGCTCGGCGCGCGAGGCAACTCCGGGGTGATCCTGTCGCAGATCCTGCGGGGCCTCGCCGACACGCTGGCCGCCGCTCCGCAGGTGCGGGGCCGGGAGCTGGCCGCAGCCCTGCGCCAGGCCACCGACGCGGCGTACACGGCGGTGGCCCGCCCGGTGGAGGGCACCCTGCTCTCCGTGGTCTCGGCCGCCGCCGGCGCGGCCGAGCAGGCTGGCAGCGACGAGCTGCGCGTGGTGGCCCGGGCGGCGGCAGACGCCGCTGCCGGCGCGCTGGCCCGCACTCCCGAGCAGCTGCCGGCGCTGGCCCGGGCCGGGGTGGTCGACGCCGGTGGGCAGGGGCTGTGCGTGCTGCTCGACGCCCTGGTCGAGGTGGTCGCGGGGGAGAGTCCGGTGCGGCTGACGCCCAGTCTTCCGCCGGTGCGGCCGGCGGTCACCGTCGCCCGGGAGACCGGCTCCCCGGAGTACGCCTACGAGGTGCAGTTCCTGCTCGACGCCGAGCCCGCCGCGGTGGAGCGGATGCGGGAGACCCTGGCCACCATCGGCGACTCCCTGGTCGTCGTCGGCGACCAGGGCACCTGGCAGGTTCACGTGCACGTCAACGACGTCGGCGCGGCGATCGAGGCGGGTGTGGTCGCCGGCCGCCCGCACCAGATCGCGGTGACCCGCTTCGTCGATCACCCGGAGCCCGTACCGCCCCGGTTGCCCGACGGGCGGGCTGCCGTGGTGGTGGCCGCCGGCGCCGGGATCGCCGAGCTGCTCGCCGCCGAGGGAGCGGTGGTGGTGCCGGGCAACCCCTCGGTCGGGGAGCTGCTCGACGCGGTACGCGCCACCGGGGCGGCACGGGTGGTGGTGCTGCCCAACGAACCGGACGCGCAGGCGGTGGCGAGCCAGGTCGCCGAGGAGGCGGGCCGGCTGGGAGTGGAGGTGGCGGTGGTACCGACCCGGTCGCCGGTGCAGGCGCTGGCGGCGCTAGCCGTGCGCGATCCGCAGCGCCGCTTCGCCGACGACGTGATCGCGATGGCCGAGGCTGCCGGCGCCTGCCGGTACGCGGAGGTGTGCCGGGCCGGCCGCGAGGCGCTCACCGTCGCCGGCCCGTGCCGCGCCGGTGACGTGCTCGCCCTGGTGGAGGGTGAGGTCAATCTGATCGGCGCCGACCTGGTGGACACCTGCGTCGCGCTGGTCGACCGGATGCTCGGCGGTGGCGGCGAGTTGGTCACGCTGCTCGTCGGTGCCGACGCGCCCGACGGGTTGGTGGACGCGGTGCGGGCGCACCTCACGGCGCGTTGGCCCTTCGTGGAGGTGCAGGCGTACCCGGGCGGGCAACCCCATCATCCCCTGATGGTCGGTGTCGAATGACCGCCACACCGTCCGACCCGGACACTCCGCTGAAGAAGCTGGTCGGCGAGAAGACCGCCAAGGCGCTGGCCGGTCACCTCGACCTGCACACCGCGGGCGATCTCATCTACCACTTTCCCCGCCGCTACGACGAGCGTGGCGAGCACACCGACATCCGCGCGCTGGACGTCGGCGAGCAGGTCACCGTGCTGGCCCAGGTGCAGCGCACCGCCGTACGCCCGATGCGTCAGCGGCGGGGCAACCTGTTGGAGGTCACCGTCGGCGACAGCTCCGGCGGCAGCCTCACGCTCACCTTTTTCGGCAACCAGGCGTGGCGCGAACGTGAACTGCGCCCCGGCCGGTGGGGGCTGTTCGCCGGGAAGGTGACCGAGTTCCGCGGTCGGCGGCAGCTCAACGGGCCGGAGTACGTCCTGCTGGGGGAGCAGACCGACACCGAGGTCGCGGCCAGCGAGCAGATCGAGGAGTTCGCCGGGGCGCTCATTCCGGTCTACCCGGCCGCTGCGGCGGTGCCCACCTGGGTGATCGCCCGCTGCGTCCGGGTGGTGCTGGACACGGTGGCCCCGCCGGAGGATTCGTTGCCGGCGTCGGTACGGGCCAGCCGGAACCTGGTGGGCCTGGGGAACGCCCTCCGGGAGATCCACCGGCCGTCCAGCCGGGAGGAGCTGTACCGGGCCCGTCGGCGGCTGAAGTGGGACGAGGCGTTCGCCGTGCAGGTGACCCTGGTCCGACGCAAGCGGGACGCTGCCGCGTCGCCCGCGCGTCCCCGGCCCGGGACATCAGGTGGTCTGCTCGACGCGTTCGACGCCCGGCTGCCGTACGAGCTGACCGCCGGTCAACGTGACGTCGGTGTGGAGATCGCCGCCGACCTCGCCACCGGTCATCCGATGCACCGGCTGTTGCAGGGCGAGGTCGGCTCCGGCAAGACCGTGGTGGCGCTGCGGGCGATGCTCCAGGTGGTCGACGCGGGCGGGCAGGCCGCGCTGCTGGCACCCACGGAGGTGCTCGCCGCCCAGCATCACCGGGGCATGCTCGACCTGCTCGGCCCGCTCGCCCAGGCCGGTGAGCTGGGTGCCGCCGACCATGCCACCCGGGTGGAACTGGTCACCGGCTCGTTGGGCGCGGCCGCTCGGCGTCGGGCGCTGGCCGAGGTCGCCAGCGGCGCGGCCGGCATCGTGCTGGGCACCCACGCCCTGCTCTACGAGGGGGTCGACTTCGCCGATCTGGGTCTGGTCGTGGTCGACGAGCAGCACCGGTTCGGCGTCGAGCAGCGGGACGCGTTGCGGGCCAAGGCGGACCAGCCGCCGCACGTACTGGTGATGACCGCCACCCCGATTCCTCGTACGGTCGCCATGACGGTCTACGGCGACCTGGAGATCTCCACCCTGTCCCAACTGCCGCGCGGTCGTTCACCGATCGCCTCACACGTCGTACCGGTGGCGGAGAAGCCAGCCTTCCTCGATCGTGCCTGGCGGCGGCTGCGGGAGGAGGTGGCCGCCGGCCACCAGGCGTACGTGGTCTGCCCCCGGATCGGGGACTCGACGTCCGGGGCCGAGGAGGAGCCGCCGACGGTCGACGACTCGGAGCGGCGGCCACCGCTGGCGGTGACCGAGGTCGCGCCGTTGCTGGCCGACGGGCCGCTGCACGGTCTGCGGATCGGGGTTCTGCACGGCCGGCTGCCGGCCGACGAGAAGGACGCGGTGATGCGGTCCTTCGCCGCCGGTGAGCTGGACGTGCTGGTGGCCACCACGGTGGTCGAGGTGGGGGTGGACGTCCCCAACGCGACGATGATGGTGGTGTTGGACGCCGACCGGTTCGGCGTCTCGCAGCTGCACCAGTTGCGCGGCCGGGTGGGCCGGGGCAGCGCACCCGGGCTCTGCCTGCTGGTGACCGAGGCGGCCGAGGGCAGCGGGGCACGGGAGCGGCTGGACGCCGTCGCCTCCACCACGGACGGTTTCAAGCTCGCCGAGCTGGACCTGGAACAGCGGCGGGAGGGGGACGTGCTGGGCGCCACCCAGTCCGGCCGTCGTTCGCACCTGCGCCTGCTGTCGCTGCTGCGCGACGCGGACCTGATCCGGGACGCGCGGGCGGAGGCGATCGCGTTGGTCGAGGAGGATCCGGAGCTGACCCGGCATCCGGCGCTCGCCGCCTCGGTGGCCGCGCTGGTCGACGCCGACCGCGCCGAGTACCTCGAAAAGGGCTGAGCCGCTTCCGAGCCGCCGGCCTTCCGAATCCCCTCCCGCCGGTCGCCGGGGCGGGACAGCGAACCGCCCCGGTCACCCGTGGAACGGGGTGACCGGGGCGGGCACGCTCAGCTCGGCTCAGGCGGTGAAGTGGATCCGCCGCCGCCGCGCCATCACGAACAGGATCGCGCCCAGCGCCAGCAGGGCGATCGCGCCCGCGGCGATGCCGCCGGCCGCAGCGCCGGTCACCGGCAGGCCCGGCCCATCGCCGCCGCCACCGCCGCCGCCGCAGCCCTCGGGGGCGTAGACGACCTCAAGCTCCAGGCCCAGCTCCGGCAGGACGACCAGCGCCGCCTCCTCGTCACCGGCCGGGAAGGTGACCGCCTCCGACGAACCCGGTGCGACCGTACGGGTCTCGGTCTTGTCGCCGTAGGTGAACTCCACCTTGACCGGCATGCCACCCTCCGGGTTCGACGCGGTCAGCCCGAAGGTCTCGCAGTCCGCCTCGGTGGTCACGGTCGGCAGCGGGCAGTCCTCCGGACGCTCCCAGGAGTACGTGCCGTTATCGATGACCTCGCCGTCGACCAGCACCTCGATCTTGCCGGCGTTCTCGGCGGGCACCACGGTCTCGTTGTCGGCCTTGCCCGGCTCGACGGTGACGGTCTTGGTCCAGCCGTTCTCGCCCCGGACCTCGAACTCGACCGGGTACTTCGAGATCGAACCGTCGTTGCTCAGCGAGACGGTGACGCTGCCGTCGCAGGCGGAGGAGAAGGTGGACGCCGGGGTGGTGCAGTTCTTGCTGCCGCCGTTGTACCAGCCCTGCGGGCCCGAGGAACGGTTGCCGGGAGCACCCTTGTCGCCAAGCTTCTTGGCGCCGTAGCGCGGGCCGCCCTCGACCAGCGGGTCGATGACCTCGTCGACGCCGCCCCAGATCAGGTCGACCTGGGTGTGGCAGTCCGGGACACCGACGTTCAGCTCGATCTCGTGCTGGCCGGCGCCGAGGAAGTCGCTGTCCGGCTCGCCGTAGACGTACTGCGGGGTGGCGAACTGCGGGCGCGGGGCGAAGTACGACACCAGGGTGAAGTACTGCTTCTCGTCGCCGCACAGCGGCAGGTCACCGTCCAGCTTGACCGTCGCGGTGCCCTTCGGGCCGTCGAAGGTGTGGCTGTACTTCGCCTCGCTGGCGTCGACGCACTTCGGCGCCGGGGTGCACGCTCCGTCGGCGGCGAGGTTGATGGTGCCCTCGTTGGTCCTTTCCCGCCGGTTGTCCCAGCGGCCCTCGACGATGAGCTTGGCGCTCTCGGTGGTGCCCGGAACGCGCTGTACGGCCTGGACCGAGCCGCCCCGGGGGATCGCCACGCCCTGGAGGTCGACGGGGTCGGCACCCGGCACGAGAACCTGGATGGGAGTCGACGGCTCGGCGGTCACCTTCTTGACCGTGGCGGCGGTCCTGCGCTCGCTGTTGGCCACCGTCCACGTGATCACTCGCTCGCCACTGAGCTGGTCACAGACGACGGTCGCGGTGATGGTGGTGTGGTGGGCGCTGGCGGGGGTGGCCACCGCCGCTGCTCCGGTCAGGCCGATGAGGGCGGCTGCCAGGACAGCCAGCGGCCGCCGCAGCGACAGCTTGGGTCGGATCACGCGTACTCCCGGGGTGAAGATGCTTCAGGGTCGGCGCGGGCGGGACGGACGGCGCTGGCGGTACGACGCCGCGCCTGAGGAGAGGTGTGCCTCCCTTGCCGATGACCGGCGGCGATGCGCCGGCACCGGGCAGACCCTAGCGAGATCGCGAGAAACGAAACAGCCCTCAGGCAAGCTTAAGTGAGATGTTGTCAATTCGAGACTATTGATATACCCGTAGTGATCATTTGGGGGCGGCGCGCTCCGCTGTCCCGTTCGGACCGGTACGCCGCCGCGATGGGGCTCCGTCGGCCCGGGGCCGGTCCGCTGTCGCGTAGCGTCAGGACGGTGAGCAGGAGCGAGCGATGACCCGCATCGTCGCGGGCAGCCTGGGTGGCCGGCGGATCGCCGCCCCGTCCGGTGCCGGCACCCGACCCACCTCCGACCGGGTCCGCGAGGCGTTGTTCAGCGCGATCGAAGCCGAGGTGGACCTCGACGGCGTTCGCTTCGCCGACCTTTACGCCGGCTCGGGCGCCGTCGGCCTGGAGGCGCTGTCCCGGGGCGCCGCGTACGCGCTGCTGGTCGAGTCCGACCCGCGCGCCGCTCGGGTGATCCGGGAGAACCTGACGGCGCTGCGGGTCGGTTCGTCGGCCCGACTGGTCACCGGAAAGGTCGCCACCGTGCTGGCCGCCGGCGTGGAGGGTGATCCGTACGGCGTCGTCTTCGCCGATCCGCCGTACGCCCTGCCGGACGACGGCATCCGCGCGATGCTCGGCGCTCTGCTGGACGGGGGTTGGCTGGCGCCGGAGGCATTGGTGGTGGTGGAGCGGTCCAGTCGCGGCGGACCGGTCGAGTGGGTGCAAGGCATCACTGGCCAGCGCAGTCGTCGGTACGGCGAGACCACCCTTTGGTACGGTCGCCGATCATGAGACGTGCGGTGTGCCCCGGATCGTTCGACCCGGTCACCAACGGTCACCTCGACATCGTCGGCCGAGCGAGCCGGCTGTTCGACGAGGTGATCGTCGGCGTACTGGTCAACCAGTCGAAGAGTGGCCTGTTCACCGTCGAGGAGCGCATCGACATGCTTCGCGAGGTGACCGCCTCCTACGGCAACGTGCGGGTGGAGTCCTTCCGGGGCCTGCTGGTGGACTTCTGCCGGGCGCAGCGGGCGAGCGTGCTCATCAAGGGCCTGCGGGCGGTCAGCGACTTCGACTACGAGTTGCAGATGGCCCAGATGAACATCGGCCTGGCCGGGGTCGAGACGCTGTTCATGCCGACCAACCCGCTCTACTCCTTCCTCTCCTCGAGTCTGGTCAAGGACGTGGCCAAGTGGGGTGGCGACGTCACTCCCCACGTACCGGATGTGGTCCGCGAGGCCCTCAAGGCCCGCCTGGTCCCCCCACCCCCCTGACGACCGCCCCCGCTCCTGAGTTGCGATCTTGCAGTTCCGGTCGTCGTTCTGTCGCTTTCGGCGTGTTTGCGGGTGCAGGAAGTGCAAGATCGCGAGGTGGGGCGGGGCGACACGCCCGGGGAGGGGGCGGTGTGGGGTTGGCGGCGGACGACATCATTGGGTGAAGCGGGAAACCGGCCGCAGCCCGCATGATGTAGGTCGGCCCGACGAACGACAGGAGTGAGGTACCGGTGGACCCGCTCGACCGCATCGACGAACTGATCACCATCGTGGAGCAGGCGCGCTCCGTACCGATGTCGCGCAACAACTGCATGGTCGACCGGGGTGAGATGATCGCGGCCCTCGACGAACTGCGCGCCGAACTCCCTGCCGACCTGCGCCGCGCCGCCGCCCTGCTGGAGGAGCGGGACAAGATCATGGAGGCCGGCAAGCGGGAGGCCGACCGCATCATCAGCGAGGGTGAGGCGGAACACGCCCGCCTGGTCTCGGTGAACGAGATCACCGTCTCCGCCGAGCACGAGGGCGCCCGGATCATCGGCGAGGCACGCGCCGAGGCGCAGCGGCTGCGCGAGGAGGTCGACGACTACGTCGACACCGCGTTGGCCAACTTCGAGCAGTTCCTCACCCGGGCGCTGGCCTCGATAGAGCGTGGCCGGGACAAGATGCACGCGCTGCGGGAGATCGGCACCTTCGCCGGGGACGAGGCGGAGCGTCCGTTGCCCTTCTGACCGCCGCGGGGCCGTCGTCGAACGGATCGTCCGCTGCCGGCCGGACTGTCCGCCAGTGCCGGGACCTCCGCTGCTCCCGGTGCCGGGACGGCCGGTCACCCCCGATTCGACGCTGGAGCGTCCGTCCAGGTAACCTCGTTTGTCGGCCTCTCACCGGCCGGAGATCTGACTATGCCCAAGAACTCACCCACTTCACTCGACCCCAGGTCGCCGCTGGTCCTCGACACGAGGGAACTGCCGCGCCGACCTGGTGCTCTGCGTACCGTCGAACGGGTGGTCCCGGCACCGTCGGACCTCGGCGTGGAGTTGATCGGCGTGCCGGAGGGCGCGGGCCTCGACCTCGATCTGCGGATGGAGTCGGTGTCCGAGGGCGTGCTCGTCTCGGGGACCGTGAGCGGTCCCATCCGGGGCGAGTGCGGTCGCTGCCTGCGCGAGATCAACGACTCGGTGACGGTGACGATCCAGGAGCTGTACGCGTACGAGAACAGCACCACGGATGCCACCACCGAGGAAGATGAGGTCGGTCGAATGCAGGGCGACCTGATCGACCTGGAACCGGCGTTGCGGGACGCGGTGGTGCTCGCGCTGCCGAACAACCCGCTCTGCCGCCAGGACTGCCCCGGCCTGTGCCCCGAATGCGGGGTGCACCGGGACGATCTGCCGGCCGATCACAGTCACCAGCAGATCGACCCGCGTTGGGCGGGCCTGTCGCAACTGACCCGTACAGAGGAGTAAGAACCGTGGCCGTCCCCAAGCGCAAGATGTCGCGCAGCAACACCCGGTCCCGCCGGGCGAACTGGAAGGCCGCGGCGGTCGCGACCGTCGCCTGCCCGCAGTGCAAGTCCGCGAAGCTGCCGCACGCCGCCTGCTCGGTCTGCGGCACCTACAACGGCCGCCAGGTCCTTGAGGTCTGATCCGGACGGCGCGTGACGTCTCCGACCACAGGTCGGGCGACGCACACCTCCCGACGGACGCCCGCAACTCCGGCCGACGCCGGCCGGCCCAGGCCGGCCGGCGTCGAGTCGGAGTCAGGCGTCGCACGGATCGCCGTTGACCTCCTCGGCGGGGACGAGGCTCCCGCCGTCGTGGTGGACGGCGCTCTGCGGGCGGTGTGCGACGACCCGGACCTGCACCTGCTTCTCGTCGGGCCGACCCGGGCCGCCGGCACGCTGATCGACGCCCTGGAACCGGCACAACGGGACCGGATCACGGTCCGCCCGACGCACTCCGTCGTCGAGATGGCCGACGACCCCAGCGCGGCACGCGCCGAGACCACCGTCCGCGCGGCGGTGGCGGCGGTCCGTGCCGGATACGCCGACGCGGTGGTCTCCGCCGGCTCCACCGGCGCGACCGTCACCGCTGCCGCCCTCGGCCTCGGCCGCTGGCCCGACGTGCGACGCCCGGCCCTCGCCGCCGCGCTGCCCGCCGTCTCCGGCACCGTCGTCCTGCTCGACGTCGGTGGCTCACTGGAACCGAACCCGGCGACACTCGCCCGGCATGCCGCGCTCGGTGCCGCCTACGCCGCGGTCGCCCACGGTGTCGCCGCGCCCCGGGTGGGCCTGCTCTCCGTGGGCACCGAGCCCGGCAAGGGCGACCGCGCCCGGCGGCTCACCGATCCCGTGCTCAGTGCGGCGGCACTGCCCGGCGAGGCCCGCTACGTCGGGCTCGTCGAGGGGTACGACGTCTGCGTCGGCACGCGGGCCGATGTGGTGGTCACCGACGGTTTCACCGGTAACGTGCTGCTCAAAGCCGTCGAAGGCGCGTACGCCATGGCCGGCGGGACGCCGCCTGGTGGCGGCGCTCCCCGGGCGGCCGCGCTGCTCGGCGTGGCCGGCACCGTCGTCGTCTGCCACGGCGCCGCCCGCGCCGATGACATCGCCTCCGGCATCGCCCTGGCCGCGCACCTCTGGCGGCGCGACGCCACCGAGCGGGTCGCCGCGCTGCTCGCCGGGAACCGCACCGATCGCACGACCGACACCGAGGTACGCACATCATGAGCAACGACAAGCGTCGGCGGCCCGCAGTCGGCCACCTGGAGGCCGCCTTCGGGGTCTCACTGGACCCGGAACTGCTGGAGCGCGCGCTCACCCACCGTTCGTACGCGTACGAGAACGGCGGGCTGCCCACCAACGAGCGGCTGGAGTTCCTCGGCGACTCGGTGCTGGGCGTGGTGATCACCACCGCGCTCTTTCAGAACCACCCCGACCTGCCGGAGGGGCAGCTGGCGAAGCTGCGGGCCAGCGTGGTCAACATGCGCGCGCTCGCCGACGTGGCGCGCGGCCTGGGCCCGGACGGCCTCGGCCCCTACCTGCTGCTCGGCAAGGGCGAGGAGACCACCGGCGGTCGGGACAAGGCCAGCATCCTCGCCGACACCCTCGAAGCGTTGCTCGGCGCGATCTACCTCCAGTACGGCCTGGACACCGCCGCCATCGTGATCCACCGGTTGTTCGACCCGCTGATGGCCGAGTCCGCTGGCCGGGGCGCCGCGCTGGACTGGAAGACCAGCCTTCAGGAACTGACCGCCGCGCTCGGCCTCGGCGTCCCGGAATACCGGATCGAGGGCACCGGGCCCGACCACCTGAAGACCTTCACCGCCTGGGTGGTGGTCGCCGGCAACCGGTACGGCGGCGCAGACGGGCGGAGCAAGAAGGAGGCCGAGCAACGGGCCGCGGAGTCGGCTTGGCGGACCCTCACCGAGCAGCCTGAGGCGACCGACGACGGCCAGGTCGAGTCGATCGCCGACGGCTCGGCTGACGAGCGGGTGAACGCGGCGGTGGACGGCCAGCGGGACCTGGTGGGCGAGGTCGAGGCCCCGGCCCAGCATGCCTGAGCTGCCGGAGGTGGAGACCGTCCGGCAGGGCCTGTCCCGCTGGGTCATCGGCCGCCGGATCGACACCGTGGAGGTGCGCCACCCCCGGGCGGTTCGTCGGCACGTGCCCGGCGGAGCGCACTTCGCGGACGTGCTGGCCGGCCGGAAGGTGCTCGACGTCCGTCGGCGCGGAAAGTATCTCTGGTTGCCGTTGGACAGCGGGGACGCCGTCGTCGGACACCTCGGGATGTCCGGGCAACTGCTGCTGCAACCGGCGGACGCGCCAGACGAGACGCACCTGCGGGTCCGGTTCCGCTTCGACGACGGTGGGCCCGAGCTGCGCTTCGTCGACCAGCGCACCTTCGGCGGGCTGTCGGTGAGCGAGGGCGGCGGCACGCTGCCGGCGGAGATCGCCCACATCGCCCGCGATCCACTGGACCCGGAGTTCTCCGACGCGGAGTTCGTGGCCGCGCTGCGTCGGCGGCGGACCGAGGTGAAGCGGGCGCTGCTCGACCAGAGCCTGATCTCCGGCGTGGGCAACATCTACGCCGACGAGGCGCTGTGGCGGGCCGGGCTGCATGGCACCCGGTCAACCGACGCGCTGACCGGCCCGGCCGCCCAGCGGCTGCTCGCGCACGTGCGGGACGTCCTCGGCGAGGCGATCACTGCGGGCGGCACCAGCTTCGATGCCCTCTACGTCAACGTCAACGGCGAGAGCGGCTACTTCGACCGGTCGTTGAACGCGTACGGACGTGAGGGGCAGCCCTGCCGTCGCTGTGCCGCACCGATTCGCCGCGACGCGTTCATGAACCGGTCGTCCTACAGCTGCCCCCGCTGCCAGCCCCGCCCCCGAGCCAAGCCCCGCGGTTGACACCGCCGCCCCGGCCGGGCGCGGTTGGCGGTGCTGGCCCGGCTGGGCGCGGTGACTGCGTCAGGGGGAGGGACAGGGCAGGCGCCAGGCGTCCAGGGTGCGGTTCTTGCGGATCGAGGCGAAGCCGTAGCCGACGCTCGTCACGCAGAACCCGGTGGTGGCACCGGTGTACTCGACGTGGAACACCGGTTTGCCGGCGTCGGTGAAGGGCAGCAGCTCGTCGCACTCGCCCAGCCGTACGCACTCCTCGTTGACGGCGAAGTCGAAGTCCGGCGCCAGCGCGGTGACCTGCGCCAGGTCGCCGAGCAGGCCGGGGGAGAGGTCGAGCGAGCGGGCCAGCGTGGCGACCCGACGGTTGAACGTCAACTGGTCGTCGAACTCCAGCGCGAAGCCGGACCGCTGGTCGTAGCCGTCGGCGTCGGCGAACACCACCGCGCCGAAACCCTTGCCCCGGCAGAGCCGGAACCGGTCGGCCAGCACCGGCCGCAGGACGTCCCACCGGCGTACGTCCAACCAGACGCGCCCGCTGCGCGTGATCGTCGCCCCGCGCACCCGGGCCGGGTAGCGGTCGGCGTCGGGGTCGGTCGGACGCACCGACCCGATGTGCACCTGGCAGACCAGCCGACGGTCCCGGGAGCGTAACTCGGCGGTCTGTGCGGCGGTGGTGTCGACCGGGTCCAGGACGAACACGTCCGCCTCGACGTCCGGATCGAGCACCCCGTCCAACTGCCACTGCCACTGCCAGTGCCGCGCCGAGCTGCTCGGCCAACTGGTCGGCGCACCGGGCGGGGTGAGGTCAGGCCGACAGGCGGCAGCCGTTACCAGCAGCGTGAACGTCAGACCGGCCGGCAGCGCCCGGCGGTGCATCCACCGCGCCGGTCGCCCGCCCAGGCCGTACCGCATCGCCAGCTCCGCAGGTCGCGGGGGCGGCGTCGGGCCGCCCGAGCCGGTACGCCGGGTCTCGGCGTACCCACCCGGTCAAACGAGCGCAGACCCGACAAGGACTCGCACTCAGCGTGGTGCGGCGAACACCTGCGTCCAGTACGGGCCGTTGCTGCTCGCCACGCCGACGCCGATCTCGGTGAAAGCGCAGTTGAGGATGTTGGCCCGGTGTCCGTCGCTGTTCATCCAGGCGTCCATGACGGCCGCCGGCGTTTGCTGGTTCCAGGCGACGTTCTCACCGTACGTGCGCCAGGCGTAGTCGACCCGGTCGATCCGGTCGCCGGGATCGCTACCGTCGCTGCCGGTGTGCGACATGTTCTTGTTGTCGGCCTGGTCCTGGCTGTGTCGCTGCGCCGCGGTCATCAGCTTGTCGTCGATGCTCAGGGCGCCGCAGCCGGCCTTCGCCCGCTCGGCGTTGACCAGCGCGAGCACCTCGGCCGCTTCCGAGGCGACGTCGCCGGAGGAGGACGGACTGGCAGAGGCGGCCCGGCTCGGGCTGCCCTGGCGTTCGGCGCCGAGTCGGGAGGGGGCCGTGCTGCGCGAGGGCTTGGGCTTGGGCTTGGGTCGGGTCGTCCGGCTCGGTGACGGCGACGCCGTCACGGTGCTGGGGGAGGCGCTGGGGCTGGGAGTGGCGCTCGGGCTCTGGCTCTCGGGCAGGTCGAGCGCCAGTTCCTCGTCCTCCTCCGGCGCGGCGGGCGCGCTGGCGACCGGTGCCTCGCCGGCCGTGGAGTTGGTGGAGGTGTCGTCACCGGGCAGCGCGAGGGCCGCGACGCCGATGCTCACCACGAGGGTGGCGGCCGCGGCGGCGCCACCCATCACCAGGGGACGCGGCAGCCGGCGGGACCGACGGGCCCGGGAGGTCGGTTCGAGCGCCGGCTCGTCGACCCCGGCCATCTCCCGGTGCCCGGTTTGCGGCCCGTGGTGAGGGAGGACGACCGGTTCGGCGTGCGCGCTGCTCCGGTCGGGGTACCCGACGGCCTGATCGGTGTACCAGTCGAGCCGATCATCGTAGGCGTACGGGCTCTCCTGCGGCGACACGTGGTGCGTGGGTCCTTCGGCGGCATGGACGGCGGTGAGGTCGTCGTCGCGGTGGTGCCGCCCGGTCTCCTGGCGGAACGAGCGCGCCTCGTGGTGGAACGAGCCCGAGGTGTCGTACCAGTCCTGCCCCGCCGTCGGGTACGACTGCTCCGCCGGCCGGTGCGCCTCCGTCGCCTGGTAGCACTGCGTGGCGTCGGACCGCCACTGCTCGGTCGGCTGGTCGCGGTACCACCCGTCGGACGGGTCCTCCGGGTCGTCGCCGAAGAGGTGGGACGACCGTGGCGCCGGCCGGTCGGTCAACCAGGCCGGGTCGTCGGTCGTTGGTTCCGCCCGCTGCGGGGTGTGCTCCGGGTCGATCGGATCATTCCAGCCGTGCACGCCTGTCGCCTCCACGGGTCGGTTACGGGCCGGGGTGACGCTACGTGCTGTGTCTGAGCAGCAGCAATCTGGCTAAGGAAGAGTTAAGAGGAGCCGGTACGTCCGGGTGAGGTGTTCGGTGTTTCCGGAGCGTAGAGTCGGGGTGTCCGGACAGAGCGTGTCCGCGCCTCGTGGCAGTCCCCCGAGACGGGTGTGGCCGACGCCGAGATGATCTACGGCCTGCGTGAACTTGACGAACCAGGGGCTGTCGGCTCAATATGGTGATGTCGCCAGTCGCGCCCGGCCATGCCCAGAAGTTGTGGGAATGGTAGTCGCGTTCACATGGGCGCGCGTTGGCCGGCCTCTCCGGCAGCGCATATCAAGGAGTAAAAATGGCGAAGGCCCTCTACGGCCACGTAGGTGCGGCGCCCGACCGGCGCCTGCTCGACGAGGTCACCCGACTGCGTGCCAGGGTTCAGTCACTGGAGTTCGAGGTCACGCGGCTGCGTGCCGAGAACGATCGGCTCGCGGCGGCTGCGGCGGAGGCAGACGATCTGCTTCGTCTGGCCGAGCCCGCGCTGACCTGAACCAACTGGTCGCCGCAAGGCGACCGCACCAAGCGGTCGCCACAACTGAATAGCACCACCGCACTGAGCGCGCCGACACGATGTGCCGGCGCGCAGCTCTGTGCGTAGCCGATCGCCTCGGCCGTTCGGTGTGACGGCGTGGTCCGGTCGGTGTCCGACGGCCGGCAGGTGGGTCGCGTCGCGTGCGCCACCCGGTCCCGGGTTAGTCTGCGGGTTTACCAGGGTCCGCGCAGCCGGGCGACGGTACGGCGGCCACCGGACGAGGATCGAGAAGGTGCATCTCAAGAGCCTGACGGTGAAGGGCTTCAAGTCTTTCGCCTCCGCGACGACGCTCAAGCTGGAGCCGGGGATCACCTGCGTGGTGGGTCCGAACGGCTCGGGCAAGTCCAACGTCGTCGACGCCATCGCCTGGGTGCTCGGCGAGCAGGGCGCCAAGGCGCTGCGCGGCGGGAAGATGGAGGACGTCATCTTCGCCGGCACCGCCGGGCGAGCCCCGCTGGGCCGAGCCGAGGTGACCCTCACCATCGACAACACCGACGGCGCGCTGCCGATCGAGTACACCGAGGTCTCGATCACCCGCCGGATGTTCCGCTCCGGTGAGAGCGAATACGAGATCAACGGCGATTCGTGCCGACTGCTCGACATTCAGGAGCTGCTGTCGGACTCCGGCATCGGCCGGGAGATGCACATCATCGTCGGGCAGGGCCGGCTCGACGGGATGCTGCACGCCAAGCCGGAAGACCGGCGGGCGTTCATCGAGGAGGCTGCCGGCGTCCTCAAGCACCGCAAGCGCAAGGAAAAGGCGCTGCGCAAGCTCGACGCGATGCAGACCAACCTCAACCGGCTCACCGACCTCACCGCCGAGCTGCGCCGACAGCTCAAACCTCTCGGGCGGCAGGCCGAGGTGGCCCGCCGGGCGGCCGTGATCCAGGCCAACCTGCGCGACGCCCGGCTGCGGCTGCTCGCCGACGACCTCGCCACACTGCGGACCACGCTGGACAAGGAGATCGCGGACGAGACCGCGCTTCGGCAGCGGCGTGAGCAGGTCGAGGCCGAGAACGCCGAGGTGCAGTCCCGCCTCGGCGAGTTGGAGGAGGCATTGGCCTCCGACGCCCCGCTGCTGGCCGCCGCCCAGGACACCTGGTACAGGCTTTCCGCGTTGCAGGAGCGGTTCCGCTCCATCGAGCAGCTCGCCGTCGAACGGCTGCGGCACCTGACCGCCACGCCGGACGACGAGCGCCCGGGCCGTGACCCGGAGCAGTTGGAGGCCGAGGCCGAACGGGTCCGAGAGCAGGAGGAGGAACTGCGCGCGGCGCTCACCGACGACCAGGTCCGGCTGGCCGAGGCGGTCGAGCACCGCCAGGAGTTGGAGCGGCAGCTTGCCGCCGCCGAGCGGGAACTGGTCGCCGCCGCGAAGGCGATCGCGGACCGGCGGGAGGGCCTGGCCCGGCTGACCGGGCAGGTGAACTCCGCCCGGGCGCGGACCACCAGCGCCGGCGAGGAGATCGAGCGGCTCGCCGTCGCGCATACCGACGCGATGGCGCGTGCTGAGCGGGCCCAGGCCGAGCTGGACGCGGTCGCCGAGCAGTCCACCGAGGCGGACCGCGACAACGCCGACCTGGACGCCCGGCACGCCGCGGCCGTCGCCGCCCAGGAAAAGGCTCAGGCCACGGTCCGGTCCCTGTCGGACGCGGAACGGGCGGCGGAGAAGGACGCCGCGACCTGGAAGGCCCGGGAGGAGGCGCTCGCCCTGGGCCTGCGCCGCAAGGACGGCGCCGGGGCCCTGTTGGCCCGCGCCGATGAGGTACCCGGCCTGTTGGGCGGCCTCGCCGGCCTGCTCACGGTGGCGCCGGGCCACGAGGCGGCGCTCGCCGCGGCGCTCGGCGGGCTGGCCGACGCGGTCGCGGTGACCGGCGTGGACGAGGCCGTCGAGGCGATGCGGCTGCTGAAGATCTCCGACGCCGGTCGGGCCGGCCTGCTCGTCGGCAGCCCCGCCGGACCGGGCATGTCCGGCCCGGCCGACGCGTTGCGTCCGAAACTGCCCGATGGCGTTCACTGGGCACCCGACCTGGTCGACTGCGACGCCCAGATCCGGCCTGCGGTGTACCGGGCGCTGCGGGACGTGGTGCTGGTGGCGGACCTGTCCGCCGCCACCGAGGTGGTCAGCGCAAATCCCGAACTGCGGGCGGTCACCCGCGAGGGCGACGTGGTGGGCGCGTACGCGTCGGCCGGCGGGTCGGCCAAGGCACCGAGTTACATCGAGGTGCAGGCGGCCGTCGAGGAGGCCCGGGCAAATCGGCTGGCTGCCGAGCGGACCAGCGCCGAACTGCGGGATCAGCTGGTCGAGGCGCGTGCCGAGGTTGCCACGGTCAAGGAGACGGTGCAGCACGCCGCGGCGGCCAAGCGGGAGGCGGAGAGCCACCGCAACGCCGCGGCACGGCGGCTCGCCGAGCTGGGTGCCGCCGCCCGGTCGGCGAAGGCGGAGACCGACCGCCTCGGCGAGTCCCGGTCGCGCGCCGAGGCAGCCCGGGAACGGGACCTGACCAGCCTGGCCGAACTGGAGGAGCGACTGCGGTTGGCCGAGGCCACCCCGATCGACGCGGAACCCTCCGCTGAGGAACGTGACCAGTTCGCCGCCATGGTGCCGCAGGCCCGACAGAACGAGATGGAGGTCCGGCTCGCGGTGCGTACCGCCGAGGAGCGGGTCGCCTCGATCGCCGGACGGGCCGACTCGCTGCGCCGGCAGGCCGGTGCCGAGCGGGCGGCCCGGGAACGGGCGGCGGCCCGGCGC
>NZ_JBXUOW010000064.1:0-28681 GCF_057196645.1 Micromonospora sp. ATLC16 | reverse complement strand
CTCTGTCAGCTCAGTTTGAGAAACCCCGCCGCCCCCCGCCCCCCCCCCCCCCCCCCCCCCCCCCCCCCCCCCCCCCCCCCCCCCCCCCCCCCCCCCCCCCCCCCCCCCCCTAGGCGGGTGAGGTCAGCTGATGCCCGCTTCGGTGCAGAGCTCGGCGAAGTTGCCGGTGCAGACCTCGTCCTTGGTCACGAAACCGTCGGCGATGACGTCCTTGACGTTCTCCTTGTAGATCGCCTGCGGGGTGAGCAGGACGGACGGCACGTCGCGGCCGCCCTCCGGGTCGGTGACGGTCTGGCCGGTCTCCTTACGCTCGCCCTTGGCCAGCGAGATGGCCAGCTCGGCGGCGGCGTCGGCTTCCTTCTTGATCGCCTTGTAGACGGTCATGCACTGGTCGCCGGCGAGGATGTTCTGCAGGCCCTGCGGGGTGGCGTCCTGGCCGGTCACCGGGACCTTGCCGTTGAGCCGGTTCTTCTTCAGCACCGAGATGGCGGCGTTGCCGAGGCCGTCGTTGGCGGCCAGCACACCGTCGATCTTGCCACCGGCCTTCGTCATCTGCTGCTCGAAGATGGTGGCGGCCTGGGCGTTGTCCCAGTCCGGCACCGAGTCGTCGGCGACCTGGGTGTACTCGCCGGAGTCGAACTTCGGCTTGAGCACCGAGTCGTAGCCGTTCTTGAACAGGGTGGCGTTGTTGTCGGTCGGCGAGCCGTTCAGGTAGGCGATCCCCGGCTTCTGCACCTTCGCGTCGGTGAGGCACTTGACGAGGCCCTCGCCCTGGAGCTTGCCGACGGCCTCGTTGTCGAAGCTGACGTAGTACTCCGCCGAGCCGCCGAGGGTGAGGCGGTCGTAGTCGATGGTGGCGACGCCCTGCGACTTGGCCTTGTCGAGGACGGCCTTGCCGGTGCCGGAGTCCAGGTTGACGATCATCAGCGCGGTGACGCCGCTCGTGATCATCTGGTCGGCGATGGTCTGGAACTGGGTCTTGTCACCCTGGGCGTTCTGAATGTCGGACTCGACGCCGGCAGCCTCGAAGGCAGCCTGGAGGAACTTGCGGTCAGCGCCCTCCCAGCGGGCGGAGGACTTGCTGTCCGGCAGGATCACGCCGATCTTCGGGGTCACGTCGGAGCCGGCCTGGTCGCCGCCGGACTCGTCGCCACAGGCCGTCAGGCTGCCGAGGGCCAGCAGGCCAACGGTGCCGACGGCGAGGAAGCCCTTGCGCATGTGCAGGGTCCTTTCGAGGGTGGGAAGGGTGTCGGTGTTTTGTTTTGTTGTGCCCGGCAACGTATTCCGCGTCACAAGGCCAGCACAAGGGTGCGCCGGTCACGAGTTTGTTGCCGGCGGTAACAATTCAGCAACGCCAGCGACACCTGGCCGCCACCGTGCCTGCGACGACCCCGTTGTCCGGGTCGGTGGTCCCGGCGTTCGGGTTCAGGCCATCGGGCGGCAGACCAGGACCGTCGGGGCGGCGGCGACCCGGGTGAGCACCAGGCTGGCCGGCTGGTCCCCGGCCAGCCGCAGGTCGCGCCGGAGCCGCTCGGGCTCAAGCGCGGAGCCGCGCTTGAGGATCTCCACCCGGCCGACCCGCCGTTCCCGCAGCAGCGCCCGCAGCCGCTTGAGAGAGAACGGCAGCACGTCGGTCACCTCCAGGCTGCGGGCGTACGGCGTGCGCTGGGCCGTGTCGGCGTAGAGGTAGGCGATGGTCGGGTCGGCAAGGGTGGCGTTCAGGTCGGCAGCCAACTCGGCGATCAGGTGCGCGCGGACCACCGCCGGATCCGGGTCGTACACGAAGCGCCGCACCGCCCCGACCGGCGCCTCGCGCGCCCCCGTTCCGGTCAGCTGGTACGTCGCCGGGCCGTCGGGGCGGTCCTGCGGGTCTTGGACGGGGGCCGCTGCTCCACCTGTGGTGTCAACCGGAGGCACCTCCTTCAGCACGGTCGAGCGGCGGGGGACCTCGGCCAGTTCGCCGCACCAGAGGGCCGCCTCGACCAGGTCGCCGTCGACGCTCACCCACTCCGCCTCCGCGCCGGGCGGGATCAGCGTGTGGTCGATCCCCGGCGCGACCTTCACCACCGTGCGCGGCACCCGCGCGGCCAGGCCGGTCACGAAGTCCCACGGCGGCGAATACGAGTTCGGGTCGAAGATCCGGCGACCGGTACCGGCCCGGCGTCGGGCCGGATCGCAGAAGACCGCCTCGACCCGGGTCACGTCGAACGCCGTCGCGTCACCACATTCGACGGTGACCAGGTCGGCCAGCCCGGCGGCGTGGGCGTTCGCCTCGGCCAGCGCGGCGGTGAGCGGATCGGCCTCCACCGCGTACACCCGGATGCCGGCGCGGGCGGCGGCGAGCGCGTCGGCGCCCAGCCCGCAGCCCAGGTCGGCCAGCGTGCGCACCCCGGCGGCGCGCAGCCGCCGGGCTCGCCGATCGGCGACGACCCGCCGGGTGGCCTGCTCCAGCCCCGGCCGGGTGAAGAACATGCCGGCCGCCGCCGGCCCGAACTTGCCGGTCGCCCGGCGGCGCAGCTCGGCCTGGGTCAGTGCTGCCGCCGCGAGCCCGCCGGGCACCCCGGCCGAGCGCAGCGCCACCGACGCGGCCAGTGGATCACCGCCGGCCACCCGGGCCGCCGCGTCGAGCGCGGCCGACCCCTCGGGCGTACGCAACGCGCCGAACTGCTCCAGATCCACAAGCCCATTCTTCCGCCCGCCCCTGTCCGCCCCGCCCGAGGCCCAGGCCGGCCCCTCGCCGGCATGCCGGTCGCGACTCGCGGCATCTCGGGCCTTCACGTCGGCGGGAGGGCGCGTCATGCCGCAACCCGCGCGCACACCCGCGGGGGGCAAGCGCGCAGACCCGTGGGGCCAAGGGCGGGCAACTCGGCAGCCCGAGCCGATTCGGGCCGAGCCGAGTTGGGCCGGAGGCGGTTGCCGGGCGCGCGGCGCGGGCGGACGCGGCGTCCGGGTCGGGTCTAGCGGGTGTGGGTGGTGATGAAGGCGCGCCAGGCGGCGGGGGTGAAGGTGAGTGCCGGGCCGGCCGGGTCCTTGCTGTCGCGCACGGCGACCAGGCCGGGCAGGTTGTCGGCGACCTCGACGCAGGCGCCGCCGTTGCTGTTGCTGCGGGAGGACTTGCGCCAGGTGGCACGGGTCAGGTCCATGACTTCGCCACTTCCTCGATCAGGCGGGCGGACTGCCGGTGTGGCAGCGCCTCACCGGCCACAGTCTCCCAGTGTCGCCCCAGGGCGGCAAGGTCGTTCGGGCTGTCCACTGTGTGCCCCCGGAGCTGGTTGTCCAGGTGCGCCACCTCGGTGCCGTCGGCCAGCCGGGCCAGCACGAAAGGGCCGTTGAGTCCGATGTACCACGGGGTCTCGGCCGGCACGATCCGCACCTGGACGTGTGGGCGGTCGGCGAGGCTGCGCAGGTGTTCCAGTTGCTCGCGCATGGTCGCGCGCTCGCCGACCTGCCGGCGCAGCACCTGCTCGTCGAGCACCGCCACGAGCTGCGGTGGCTCCTCGCGGGCGAGCACCTCCTGCCGGGCCATCCGGGCCAGCACCCGCTTCTCGATCTGCTCGTCGGTCAGCGGCGGACCGGCCCGGAGCATCGCCCGGGCGTACGCCTCGGTCTGGAGCAGACCCGGCACCACGGCCGGGTCGTACCAGCGCAGCGCGACCGCCTCCCGCTCGATCTCGCCCCACGGCCGGAACCAGTCCGGCTCGGCGTGCAGCCGGATCAGCTCCAGCATCCCGATGAAGAGACCACCGGTTTCCAGCACCCTGTCGAACCGGGTTAGGTAGTCGGCGCTGAGTTGGTTCGGGCCGATCTCCATCGCGCTCACCGCCGACGGGGAGTAGTTGATCATCTTGCTCAGCTCCTCCTGGCTGAGCCCGCGCACCTTGCGGGCCCGGCGTAACTGGTCGCGCAGGAACCCCAGGGTTGGTACGTCCGCCATGCGTCTGCCCTCCGTGACGTTGTCGCGCCGGAGAGTAAGGGTCGGCCGTCCGGCGGGGAAGTGACTGTCGGCGTGTTGCGGTCAACGCTGGCGAAGGACTGCGGAACAGTGTGGGAAAAGTGGCGACGCGGGTGCTGAGAGGCGGCGACACGAGGGCGGCGGATTGGCACTCTCCTTGACGGAGTGCTAGCCGAGGAATAACCTGCGATTAGCACTCTCACCCTGAGGGTGCCAACCTTCGGGCCCTGGTGTCCGGGGGTTGAACGCCAGGCGGACCGGCACCCGCGACGACGGCCCCGCCCGGTGGCATGTGGCAATTGACGCCGGTCGGCATGCCGATCGGCAACGAAACCAAGTACCCCAGGAGGGTATGCCCGTGACTACCGCGACCAAGGTTGCGATCAAGCCGCTCGAGGACCGCATCGTGGTCCAGGCGAACGAGGCCGAGACCACCACCGCCTCGGGCATCGTGATCCCCGAAACCGCCAAGGAGAAGCCGCAGGAGGGCACCGTCCTCGCTGTCGGCCCGGGCCGGATCGACGACAAGGGCAACCGCGTGCCGATCGACGTCTCCGTCGGCGACACCGTTCTCTACTCGAAGTACGGCGGCACCGAGGTCAAGTACGCCGGCGAGGAGTACCTGGTGCTCTCCGCCCGCGACGTCCTCGCGGTCATCGAGAAGTAAGTAAGACAGACCGATCAGTGTCGTTGCCCCGGTCCGGTTCGCCGGGCCGGGGCAACGTCGCTTCGAAGGGACATTCATGGCGAAGATCCTGAGCTTCTCGGACGACGCCCGGCACCTGCTGGAGCACGGTGTCAACGCGCTCGCTGACGCGGTCAAGGTCACCCTCGGGCCGCGCGGGCGCAACGTCGTCCTCGACAAGAAATTCGGTGTGCCGACGATCACCAACGATGGCGTGACCATCGCCAAGGAGATCGAGCTCACCAACCCCTACGAGAACCTCGGCGCGCAGCTGGTCAAGGAGGTGGCGACCAAGACCAACGACGTCGCCGGCGACGGGACCACCACCGCGACCGTGCTCGCCCAGGCCATGGTCCGCGAGGGCCTGCGCAACGTCACCGCGGGCGCCAACCCGGCCGGCCTCAAGCGGGGCATCGACGCCGCCGCCACCAAGGTCTCCGAGGCGCTGCTCGACAAGGCCGTCGAGGTCTCCGACAAGAAGTCGGTCGCGCACGTCGCGACGATCTCGGCGCAGGACGCCACCATCGGTGAGCTGATCGCCGAGGCGATGGAGAAGGTCGGCCGCGACGGTGTGATCACCGTCGAGGAAGGCTCCGCCCTGCGCACCGAGCTGGACGTCACCGAGGGCCTCCAGTTCGACAAGGGCTTCATCTCGCCGAACTTCGTCACCGACGTGGAGTCGCAGGAGTCCGTCCTGGAGGACGCGTACATCCTGATCACCACGCAGAAGATCTCCGCGATCGAGGAGCTGCTGCCGCTGCTGGAGAAGGTTCTCCAGAACAACAAGCCGCTGCTCATCATCGCCGAGGACGTCGAGGGTCAGGCGCTGTCGACCCTGGTGGTCAACGCCATCCGCAAGACCATCAAGGTCTGCGCGGTCAAGGCGCCCGGGTTCGGCGACCGCCGCAAGGCGATGCTGCAGGACATGGCGATCCTCACCGGCGCCGAGCTGGTCGCCCCGGAGCTGGGCTACAAGCTCGACCAGGTCGGCCTGGAGGTGCTGGGCAGCGCCCGCCGCATCGTGGTCGACAAGGAGAACACCACCGTCGTCGACGGCGGTGGCCGGAGCGGCGAGGTCGCCGACCGGGTGGCCCAGATCCGCAAGGAGATCGAGGCCTCGGACTCCGAGTGGGACCGGGAGAAGCTCGCCGAGCGGCTGGCCAAGCTCTCCGGTGGCATCGCGGTGGTCAAGGTCGGCGCGGCCACCGAGGTCGAGATGAAGGAGCGCAAGCACCGCATCGAGGACGCCATCGCCGCGACCAAGGCCGCGGTCGAGGAGGGTACGGTGCCCGGCGGCGGCGCCGCCCTGGCGCAGATCCTGTCGGTGCTCGACGACGACCTCGGCTTCACCGGCGACGAGAAGGTCGGCGTGTCGATCGTGCGTAAGGCACTTGTCGAGCCGCTGCGCTGGATCGCCCAGAACGCCGGCCACGACGGCTACGTGGTCGTGCAGAAGGTCGCCGGCAGCGACTGGGGCCACGGCCTCGACGCCGCCGTCGGCGAGTACGTCGACCTGACCAAGTCCGGCATCATCGACCCGGTGAAGGTGACCCGCAACGCGGTCACCAACGCCGCGTCGATCGCCGGTCTGCTGCTCACCACCGAGAGCCTCGTGGTGGAGAAGCCGGCCGAGCCGGAGCCCGCCGCGGGTGGCCACGGTCACTCGCACGGCCACGGTCACAGCCACCAGCACGGCCCGGGCTTCTGACCCTGCCGTACGCCGGACGTGGGGGGCACCGTCGACGAGGCGGTGCCCCCCACGCGCTTTGCGTCGGAGCGGTCGTCGTGCCCGGCCCCGGCACCGGTCGTGCCCAGCGGTCGGCGGTGACGCCGGTCGTGTCCGGGGCTGGCGTCGGTCGTGTCCGGCGGTCTCGGGGGGTGACGTCGGACGCCGCGCCGGGTCGCGTACCGGTGACGAGAGGTTACGAACGTCGACGCCGGCTACCGGACCGATGATCGGTGGGAAACACTGGGCGGGTGAGTAGCACGACACCCCGGTTCGCCGCCCTGGCCGGTATCGCCGCCGCTGCGGCGGCCATCGGCACCGCCGAAGTGGTTGCCGCCCTGACCGGCCCCCGGTCGTCCCCGCTCGTCGCGGTCGGCGGTCTCGTCGTGGACACCGCCCCGGAGCCGGTCAAGCGGTTCGGCATCGAGGTCTTCGGCAGGTACGACAAGATCGCCCTGCTGGTCGGTACGGCACTGCTGCTCGGCGGCTTCGCCGCCCTGCTCGGCATGGTGGCCGTCCGCCGGCTGACGGTCGGCCTGGCCGGCATCGTCGTCTTCGGTGGGATCGGCGCGGCGGCGGCCCTGACCCGGGCCGGCGCGGACGCCGCCGACGTGCTGCCGTCGCTGATCGGTGCGGCGGTCGGCGGGGTGGCGCTGTGGGCCTTCGTCGCCGGCCCGCTGGAACTGGAACCGTGGCCCTGGTCTCCGCCGATGCCGGCCGGTCCGCCCTCCGTGGCCGGTCCCGCCGTGCCGGAACCGAATGCGGGCGGAACCGCCGGGGTCCCCGACGGGACGGCGACCGACCCGACCGCGTCGGCCGGCAGTCCGTCGGCCCCGGGAGGCCCGCCGGCCGCCGACGGCCCATTGGGCTCCGCAGGTCGGGGGCGGCGGGTCGACCCGGACTCACGGCGGCGGTTCCTCGGCGGTGTCGGCACCGTGCTCGGGGTGGCCGCCGTCGCGGGAGTCGCCGGCCGGTGGCTGGCCGGCCGTCAGGGGGTGTCGGTGGCCCGCGAGGCGATCACGCTGCCGGTCCCGGTCTCCGCCGCGCCGCCGGTGCCGGCCGGCGCCGATCTGACCCTGCCCGGGCTGGCGAGCTACGTCACGTCGAATCGGAGCTTCTACCGGATCGACACCGCGCTGGTGGTGCCGCAGATCGATCCGGAGACGTGGCGGCTGCGCATCCACGGCCGGGTCCGCAACCCGATCACGCTGAGCTACGCCGATCTGATCGCCCGGCCGATGGTGGAGCGGTACGTGACGCTGGCCTGTGTCTCCAACGAGGTCGGCGGTGACCTGATCGGCAACGCGCGGTGGCTCGGCGTACCGATCCGGGAACTGCTCGACGAGGTGGTGCCGCTGGACGGCGCCGACCAGGTGGTCGGGCGTTCGGTGGACGGTTGGACCTGTGGCACCCCGACCGCCGCGCTGCGCGACGGGCGGGACGCGCTGCTCGCCGTCGGCATGAACGGCGAGCCGCTGCCGGTGCAGCACGGCTTCCCGGTCCGGATGGTGGTGCCGGGCCTGTACGGCTACGTGTCGGCCTGCAAGTGGATCACTGAGATCGAGTTGACCAGTTTCGCCGATTTCGACGCGTACTGGGTGCCCCGGGGGTGGTCGGCGCAGGGGCCGGTGAAGACGCAGTCGCGGATCGACACGCCCCGCCCGCGTAACCGACCGGCCGCCGGCCCGGTCATGGTCGCGGGCGTCGCCTGGGCGCAGCACCGGGGCATCGATCGCGTCGAGGTACGCGTCGACGAAGGGCCCTGGCAGGAGGCCCAACTGGCGCCGACCACCTCGGTGGACACCTGGGTGCAGTGGTCATGGCAGTGGCAGGCCACCCCGGGGGAGCACACCCTCCAGGTCCGGGCGACGGACAGCACCGGCGAGACGCAGACCGGCGAGCCGCGCGGAGTCGCGCCCGACGGCGCGACCGGCTGGCACTCCGTCACCCTCACCGTGCCCTGACCCCCCGACCGGGGCAGTGGTCGGACAGGCCGACGCCGCGTCCGGGGCGGACGCGGCGTCGGTGGTGCGAGTGGTCAGGCGACGTTGCGCTGGATGGGCACCGTCGAACGGTGCGAGCTGCCCAGCCGGGCCTCCAGCCGGTTTGTGTCGACGCGGGTCTGGTGACGGTCGGCGAGGTCCTCCCAGCCGACCGCGAGCAGTCGCAGCCGCTCGGACTCGCTGAAGCCACCCCAGACGCCGTACGGCTCGCGTACCGCCAAGGCGTGTGCGGCGCACTCGGCGCGGACCGGGCAGGCGCGGCAGACGGCCTTGGCGGAGGACTCCCGGCGGAGCCGGGACGAGCCCCGCTCACCGTCAGGGTGGAAGAACTGAGCGCTATCGCGGCCTCGACAGGCACCGAGCCGCTGCCAGTCCCAGAGGTCGATGATGGGTCCGGGCAGTCTACGTACGTTCGACATCAGCACCCCTCCTCTCGCGCGGCACCGCGAGACGCTTGTGGCCGGTTTTCCGGGCGGCGGGCCGCGCAGGCGCACCGTTCCCGGCCTGGCCACTCCCTACCCTGGTGCCCCACGCCTCACACTTCTTTGATCCAAAACCCCCGGCATATTGCGGCATATGCCCTATCTGTCGGAAAAGTTCGGAGGATTGCCCGGAACCTCCTCCCGGCCGGGGCCGCACATGGTCTGCTCGTCACCGGAGAGGAGATGCCTGTGCGTACCGTTCTCGTGTGCGTTCGAACGCCGCTCGCGGCGCAGCACCTGACCTCCGCGGCAGCGCGGTTGGGATTGTCGGGTGCCGTCCGGACGGCGGTCTCCGACCCCGAGGTGATGTTGCGGCTGGCCGAACGTCCGGCCGATGTGGTGCTCGCCGACACCGCGCTCACCCGCCCCGACAGCGTCGGCTTCGTCCGCCGGGTGCTGGCCCGCGCTCCGCAGGCCGCCGTCCTGCTGCTCGGCGCCGAGGAGTCCGAGGCGGCGGCGGCGACCATCGGCGCCGGGGCGCGAGGGTTGATCCAGGGGGTCGACCAGGATCTGACCAGCGCCGTCGCCAAAGCGCTGCTGCTGCTCGCCGCGCCCGGACGGGCCAACCGGCACCGGATCGCTGATCCCGCCCGGGACGCGGCAGCGGTCGGCAGCCCGGCCCGCCCGGCGCCCGGTGGTCGCACCGGCGGCGATGCGCCCACCGCCTGGCCGGGTACGGACGCGGCGGGCGGCCCGGCGGTCGTGCCGGTGCAGCGGGGCGACGATCCCGCCGAGCCCGGTGCCGAGTCCGAGCCGGGCAAGCCCACGTCGACAGCCCGAACCGACCGGTCCGCTATCGGCCTCACCGAGCGGGAGCTACAGGTGCTGCTCGGCATGGCCGAGGGCAAGAGCAACGCCGAGATCGGCCGGGAACTGTTCGTCTCCGAGGACACCGTGAAGACCCACGCCCGGCGGCTGTTCCGCAAGCTCGGTGCCCGCGACCGGGCGCACGCCGTGGCCGCCGGCTTCCGGGCCGGTCTGGTCGCGTAGCAACCCGGCCGGCCCGGGCCGGTCGAGTTCGCCGGCCCGGGCCGGTCGAGCGGCCGGTCTGGAAGAACGTGGACTCAGCGGCCCGAGCCGGGCTCGTCCTCGGTGCCTTCGCTGAGGGTGTCGTGCACACCGTCGGCGTAACCCCGCGCGTAGTCCCAGGTGACGTAGTGGTCGGGGTCGGGATCGTAGGCCGGCTCGTGCACCCGTGGGCGCCCGGAGGTAAGCAGGTGCCGAAGGTTTCCCCGGAGCAGGTCCCAGTCGAAGTAGTGCGGTTCCCGGCAGTCCTCACACTCGATGACCAGCCCGCGCACGCCGATCGGCGCGAGCAGTGCCTGGTAGATCTCCAGGTCGGCGAGATCCTCCAGCACGTCCTGGCGCTCGACGTCGGTCAGTGGGTCCAGCGGCGCGTCGTCGTCGGGGGCGTCCCGGTCGGCCGCCGGATCGGTCGGGTCGCCGGTGAACGGGTCGATGGGATCGTCGTGCACCCCCTCACCGTAGTCCCCTGCCACCGCCGACGCGGTGTCCCCCGGGTCGCGCGAGCCGTTACCGGGGCCGGTACCGCGCGGTTCAGGGGAGAAAGCTTCAGTGGGTACGATGAGGCTGACACCCTCGCCCGGCATTTCGCCGGTGCCCCTGCCACCTCGCTGAAGCCCGGTTCGAGCAGCTCAGGAGAGCAATCGTGGAGAATTCGCCCCGTACCGACCTTTCCGCCGGCGTCGAGGGCGGCGAGCCGGGCGGTCATCTGCCCGAGCTGCCAGCCGGCTCGGCCAGGGTGGTGCCGCTGGGGCTGACCTTCGACGACGTGCTGCTCCAGCCGGGCGAGTCCGACGTGGTACCGAGCCGGGTGAACACGATCACCCGGTTTACCCGTAACGTCTCGCTCTCCATTCCGCTGCTGTCCAGCGCGATGGACACGGTCACCGAGGCCAGAATGGCGATCGCGATGGCCCGCCAGGGTGGCATCGGCGTGCTGCACCGCAACCTCTCGGTGGAGGACCAGGCGCTCCAGGTCGATCTGGTCAAGCGCTCCGAGTCGGGCATGATCACCAACCCGGTGACCGCGAGCCCGGACGACACCCTGCGCGAGGTCGACCAGCTCTGCGGGCGCTACCGCATCTCGGGCGTGCCGGTGGTGGACGCCCAGGGGCAGCTGGTGGGCATCGTCACCAACCGGGACATGCGCTTCGTCTCCGACCCGGCCCTGCCGGTCCGCGAGATCATGACCAAGGCGCCGCTGGTCACCGCCCCGGTCGGGGTGAGCAAGGACGAGGCGCTCAGCCTGCTGCGCCAGCACAAGGTCGAGAAGCTGCCGATCGTCGACGGCTCGGGCAAGCTGCGCGGGCTGATCACCGTGAAGGACTTCACCAAGAGCGAGCAGTACCCGAGCGCCACCAAGGACGAGGCGGGGCGGTTGCGGGTGGCGGCGGCCATCGGTGTCGGCGAGGACGCGTACAAGCGTGCCCGGGCGCTGGTCGACGCCGGTGTCGACGTCATCATCGTGGACACCGCCCACGGTCACCAGCGCGCGGTGCTGGAGATGGTCAGCCGGCTCAAGGAGGACGTGCCCATCGACATCGTCGGCGGCAACGTGGCGACGTACGCCGGGGCGAAGGCCCTTGTCGACGCCGGTGCCGACGGCGTGAAGGTCGGTGTCGGCCCGGGCGCCATCTGCACCACCCGGATCGTGGCGGGCGTCGGCGTTCCGCAGATCACGGCGATCATGGAGGCTACCCGGGCGGCCCGCCCGGCCGGCGTGCCGGTCATCGGTGACGGCGGCATCCAGTACTCCGGCGACATCGCCAAGGCACTTGTCGCCGGCGCGGACACGGTGATGCTCGGCAGCCTGCTGGCCGGTTGCGAGGAGAGCCCCGGTGAGCTGATCTTCGTCAACGGCAAGCAGTTCAAGACGTACCGGGGCATGGGTTCGCTCGGTGCCATGCAGTCCCGTGGGCAGGCCAAGTCGTACTCCAAGGACCGCTACTTCCAGCAGGACGTGACCAGCGACGAGAAGCTGGTCCCGGAGGGCGTCGAGGGTCAGGTGCCGTACCGTGGGCCGTTGGCCCGGGTCGCCCATCAGCTGGTCGGTGGCCTGCGGCTGGCGATGGGGTACGCAGGCGCGGAGAACATCCCCGAGCTGCACCAGCGGGGCCAGCTCATCCGGATCACCGCGGCCGGGCTCAAGGAGAGCCACCCGCACGACATCCAGATGACCGTCGAAGCCCCCAACTACCACACCCGCTGACCCCACCCCCCACCCCTGAAGACATCTGGAGTGCCCCATGCGTGACGTGGTCGAGATCGGGCTGGGCAAGACCGCGCAGCGCGGCTACCACCTGGACGACATCGCCATCGTGCCGTCCCGCCGGACGCGCGACGTGGACGACGTCTCCACCGGGTGGCAGCTGGACGCGTACCAGTTCGGCATCCCGTGCGTCGGGCACCCCTCCGACGCGACGATGAGCCCGGCCTCGGCGGTCCGGCTCGGCCAGCTCGGCGGGCTCGGCGTGCTCAACGTCGAAGGGCTGTGGACCCGTTACGAGAACCCGAGCAAGGTGCTGGAGGAGCTCGGCGGCCTCGACGAGGACGCCCGCGCCACGAAACGGCTCCAGGAGGTGTACGCCGAGCCGATCCGCCCGGATCTGATCACCGAGCGGGTCCGTGAGCTGCGCGACGGTGGCGGCACCGTGGCGGTGCGCGTGTCACCGCAGCACACCCTGGCGCTGGCGCCGGTCATCCTCGACGCGGGCGTCGACATCCTGGTCATCCAGGGCACCATCGTCTCGGCCGAGCACGTCTCGACCACCGACGAGCCGCTCAACCTCAAGGAGTTCATCGCCGACCTCGACCTCCCGGTCATCGTCGGCGGTTGCACCGACTACAAGACGGCGCTGCACCTGATGCGCACCGGCGCGGCCGGCGTGATCATCGGCATCGGCGGGGACGAGTGGTCCACCACCGAGTCGGTGCTCGGCATCCGGGTACCGATGGCCACCGCGATCGCCGACGCCGCCGCAGCGCGGCGCGACTACCTCGACGAGACCGGCGGCCGGTACGTGCACCTCATCGCCGACGGCGACATCCGAACCTCCGGCGACATCGCCAAGGCCCTCGGCTGCGGCGCGGACGCGGTGATGCTGGGCGAGCCGTTGTCGCTGTGCGAGGAGGCGCCGGCCGGCGGTTCCTGGTGGCACTCGGCGGCCAGCCACCCGTCGCTGCCTCGCGGCGCCTTCGAGACCGCCGGTGAGCCCCTCGGCTCGATGGAACGTCTCCTCTTCGGCCCTGCCGACGAGCCGGACGGCCAGCTCAACCTCTTCGGTGGCCTGCGCCGGGCCATGGCCAAGTGCGGCTACCGCGACCTCAAGGAGTTCCAGAAGGTCGGCCTCGTCCTGGACCGCTGAGCCCCGGCCCGGGCGGCAGTAGGCTCGGGCTGGTGAGCAGCAGGGTTGGCAGGTGGTGGGGGGTCGGTGCGGCGGCGGTGGTAGTCGCCGTGGTGGCGGCGGTGGTGCTGGTCAGCGGCATCGGCGACCGGGACGCGGCGGCGCCGGGTGAGTTCCGGGCGGGCAGCGCCGACCTCGGCGACCCGTACGCGCCGGGCAGCGGCAACGGCGGGTACGACGTCGCCCACTACCGGCTCGGGGTGCGCTACGACCCGGCGGACGACCGGCTCACCGGCAGCGCCGAGATCACCGCGACCGCGACCCACAGACTGTCCCGCTTCAACCTGGACCTGTCCGGGTTGGAGATCGATTCGGTGACCGTGGACGGCGCCTCGGCCGAGCACCGGCGGGACGACGGTGAACTGGTGGTCACCCCGGCCCGAGGGCTCGACTCGGGCAGCCGGTTCACGGTGGAGGTCGCCTACGGCGGCGTGCCCGAGGCGGACGCCGACGGCGTGCTGGGCAGTGGCGGCTTCCAGCACACCGACGACGGCGCGATCGCCCTCGGCCAACCGCACTCGGCGGCCACCTGGTTCCCGGTCAACGACCACCCGTCGGACAAGGCCACCTACGACCTCGCGGTGACCGTCCCGGACGGGCTCGCCGCGCTCAGCAACGGGGTGCCGGGGGAGCGGACCAGCGCCGACGGTTGGACCACCTGGCGCTGGGCCGAGCGCTCACCGATGGCGAGCTACCTGACCACGCTCGTCATCGGCGACTACCGGGTGCGGACCGAGGAACACGCCGGCAAACCCATGGTCACCGCCGTGCCGGACGGGCTCCCGGTGACCGGTCCGGCGGCCACCTCCCTGGCCCGCACCGGCGAGATCGCCGACTTCCTGACCACCCGCTTCGGGCCGTACCCCTTCGAGTCGTACGGCGGCGTGGTGGTCTCCGACGGCCGGATCGGGTACGCGCTGGAGACCCAGTCCCGGCCGGTCTACGGGCCGGGGTTCTTCCGTGGCGGCGAGCCGAACTACAGCGTGGTCGCCCACGAGTTGGCCCACCAGTGGTTCGGCAACAGTGTGGCGCTGGCCCGCTGGGGTGACATCTGGCTCAACGAGGGCTTCGCCAGCTACGCCGAGTGGCTGTGGGAGGAACACGACGGCGGGCGCAGCGCCCAACGCAACTTCGAGATCCGGTACGCGGCCACCGACTGGTCGCGGCGCACCCTCGATCCCGGCCCGGGGCAGATGTTCAGCACCGCCGTCTACAAACGCGGGGCGCTTACCGTGCACGCGCTGCGGCGTACCGTCGGCGACGACGCCTTCTTCGAGATGCTGCGCACGTGGACCAGCGAGCGTCGGGACGGCACGGCCACCACCGACGACTTCGTCGCCCTGGCCGAGCGGGTCTCCGGGCGTGAGCTGGGCCCGTTCTTCGACGCCTGGCTGACCGGCACCGCCGCGCCCGCCCTGCCCTGACCGGCACCGCCGCGCCCGCCCTGCCCTGACCGGCACCGCCGCGCCCCCCCTGCCCTGACCGGCACCGCCGCGCCCGCCCTGCCGGGTACAGCCGCCCCCAACCCTGCCCTGACCGGTGCCTCGTCCGCCCGGCCAGCGTCGGCCGGAGAACGGCTCGCGGTCACTGCCGGATCGATGTTCTTCCAATGATCAGTTGATCGGTAGGCTGCGGCCTGCGATCGGACGGTCGGTCGCGCGGGCCGGCCGTCGGTCGGTCACGTGTCACGGGAGGACGTGCGATGACAGGTGTGCGGACGCACCTTCGGCGGAGCGTGGCTCTGCTGCTGGTGGGGACGTTGGGGCTGACCGGCTGTGATTCGGCCGCCCCGGAGGAGACAGAGCCGGTCGCGGCGACGCCGAGCGAGTCGGCGACACCGGCACCGGACTTCCAACCCGGTGCCGCGGGGGCCGGCGATCCGTACTTCCCCAGCTACGGCAACGGCGGCTACGACGTCGCCGGTTACACGGTGAAGGTTCGCTACGACCCGGCGAAGGACCAGTTGAGCGGCGTCACCACGGTCCAGGCCAAGGCAACGGCCGACCTGTCGTCGTTCAACCTCGACCTGGCGCACCTGAAGGTCAGCGCGGTCACGGTGGACGGTGCGCCGGCGCAACACCGGCAGGAAAAGAACGAACTGGTCGTCGCTCCGGCCGACGGGCTGGTGTCCGGCCGGGACTTCACCGCCGAGATCACCTACGCGGGCAAGCCGAAGTCGCTGAAGAACGAGGCGGTCGGTGAGGGTGGCTGGCTGCACACCAGCGACGGCGCGATCGCGCTCGGCCAGCCCGAGTCGGCCAGCACCTGGTTCCCGGTGAACGACCACCCGTCGGACAAGGCCACCTACCGGTTCGAGATCACCGTCCCGAAGGGGCTGACCGCGATCAGCAACGGCGTTCCGGACGGTGAGACCAGCAGCGCCGGCTGGACCACCTGGCGCTGGGCCGAGAACACGCCGATGGCCAGCTACCTGAGCATGGTGACGATCGGGAAGTTCCGGATCACCGAGGGCAGCCACAAGGGACGGCCGGTGTTCAATGCGGTGACCACGAAGGTATCCAAGGGCGCGGCGGACGCCTCGATGGCCAGGACCCTCAAGGTGGCCGACTACCTGGAGACCGTCTTCGGCCCGTACCCGGTCGAGGCGTACGGCGGTGTGGTCGTGTCGGACGAGCGGATCCGGTACGCGTTGGAGACGCAGAGCAGGTCGGTCTACTCGGCGGGCTTCTTCCGCCGGGGCGAGAACACCGGAGTCGTCGCGCACGAGGTCGCCCACCAGTGGTTCGGCAACAGCGTGGCGTTGAGCCGGTGGCAGGACATCTGGCTCAACGAGGGCCTCTCGTCGTACGCCGAATGGTTGTGGGCCGAGCACACCGACGAGTCCACCGCGAAGGAGGCGTTCGAGATCCGGATGGCGCGGGTGCCGGCGGAGGTCTGGCGTACGCCGCCGGGCAAGCCGGGGGTGAAGAACATGTTCAGCGAGTCGGTCTACGAGCGCGGCGCGATGACGGTGCATGCCCTGCGGGTGTCCGTGGGTGACAAGGCGTTCTTCGAGATTCTCAAGACCTGGGCGCGGGAGAAGCGTGACGCCAACGGCACCACGGAGGAGTTCGTGGCGCTGGCGGAGCGGATCTCCGGTGAGAAGCTGAAGAAGCTCTTCGACGCCTGGCTCTACGGCAAGAAGAAGCCTGCCGCGCCGAAGCGTCTCTAGGGACCTTCCGCCACCGGGCGAGGCGTTTCCGTCGCCCGGTGGCGGGTTCCGGTCAGCTCTTCACCTTGAGTTTCGGATTGTCGGCCAGGAACGCGTCGACTCTGCCGGCGCGCAGTTCGGTGAGGAAACGGCGGCCGACGGAGGTCAGTTCCTCGCCGCGGTAGGCGTTGCCCCGACCCACCGACGCCCCGGGCAGTCCGACCAGCGTGACCGCCTGCGGCGACAACGAGCCCAGGGCGTACGCGAAGTCCACGATCCGCGGGCCGCCGACGTAGAGCAGCGCGTCGCCGAGCGCCGCGACCACCTGTTCGACCCGCTCGGGCTGCCGGGCCAGGTTCGCATCGAGGATCTTCCCGATCAGCGCCCGGATCAGCTGCTGGTGGTGACGCTGCCGGGCGTAGTCACCACCGGGCAGGTAACGCTGGCGGGCGTAGTCGAGGGCCTGCCAGCCGTTGAGGTGACGCTGGCCGGGTTCGTAGACCATCTGTGGCCCGACGTAGCCGCCCACCCCCGGACCCGGCTTTCGGTGCTTGCCGTCGGGTTGCCGGTGCCGCGACACGACCCGCTGGTCGACGCGGATGTCCACGCCACCCAGGCTGTCGACCAACTCGTCGAAGCCGCCGAAGGTGAGCACCGCGCCCGCGTCGATGCGCAGGCCGGTGTAGTCGCTGACCGTACGGCGCAGCAACTCGTACCCCTGGGCGGGGTCGGGTCGCTTGGGGCGGTCCGGTGCCCGGCTGCCGTAGCTCATCGCGTGGGTGAGCTTGGTCCGACCGCCCGGGTAGCCGGCGGGTTTGTAGGCCGGGATGTCCACCACCAGGTCGCGGGGGAGAGAGAAGAGGTACGCCTTGGACAGTCCCGCCGGCACGTGCAGCACGAGTACGGCGTCGGCGTGCGGCTCCCAGTCGGGCACACTCACCCGGGTGTCCACCCCGACCAGCAGCAGGTTGAGCGGGCCGGTGATGTCGGCACCCGGTGGCGGGCTCGGGCTGGGGCTCGGACTGGGCGACCCGCTCGGGCCGCCGGTGGCGGCGGTCGCTGTCCGGCGGTCGTCGCTGACGGTACGCGCCACCACCACGCCGATCACCGCGACCACCACCAGTGTGACCAGACCGGCCAGCACAAATGTCAACCGTCTCCGGTCTCCCCCGAGCATCATCCCCCGCCTCCTTAGGGCGTCTGTCGAATCCCTCGCCGCCGCCTCGCCTGCGCCGCCTCGCCTGCGCCGCCTCGCCTGCGCCGCCTCGCCTGCGCCGCCGCTCGGCTCGACGGAGGACTTCGACATCCGCCCTGGGTCGATATCGGTCCAACGCGCCGAACCGGGCTCATGGTTGCGCCCCGATCGGGCGAGACCGACGCGGTGCGGAGCATGATCGCGCGGAAACAGGTCCTGGCGCGAGAGCTACTCGCAAGTAATGATGCGTCCATGCGGTACGACGTGGTGGTCATCGGGTCGGGCTTCGGCGGCAGCGTCGCCGCACTGCGGCTGGCCGAGAAGGGCTACTCGGTCGGCGTACTGGAGGCGGGCCGGCGGTTCGCCGACGACGAGTTCCCGCAGACCTCGTGGCGGCTGCGCCGCTTCCTCTGGGCGCCGCGGCTGGGTTGTTTCGGCATCCAGCGCATCACCCTGCTCCGGGCGGCCCACCGACGAGCCGGCGGCGGCGTGCTGGTGCTCTCCGGAGCCGGCGTCGGTGGGGGCTCACTGGTGTACGGGAACACCCTCTACGAACCCTGGACGCCTGCTACGACGACCCGCAGTGGCGGCACCTCACCGACTGGCGGGCCGAACTGGCTCCCCACTACGACCAGGCCAAGCGGATGCTGGGGGTGACCACGTACCCGACCGCCACCGCGGCGGACCGGGCGATGCGGCGGGTCGCCGAGCGGATGGGAGTGGGGCACACCTTCCGTGCCACCCCGGTCGGCGTGCACCTCGGCCGGCCGGGCGAGCGGATCGCCGACCCGTACTTCGGCGGGGCAGGCCCGGAGCGTACCGGCTGCACCCACTGCGGCGCCTGCATGACCGGCTGCCGCGTCGGCGCGAAGAACACGCTGGTCAAGAACTATCTCTGGTTGGCCGAACGGCTCGGCGTCCGGGTGCATCCGCTGACCACGGTGACCTCGGTCCGGCCGGCCGGCGGCGGGTACGAGGTGCACACCGAGCACACCGGCGCCTGGCTGCGCCGCAGGTCGCAGGTGATCCATGCCGACCAGGTGGTCTTCGCCGCCGGCGCGCTGGGCACCCAACGGCTGCTGCACGCAGGACGGGAAGGGGGCCACCTGCCCGGCCTCTCGTCCCGGCTCGGCGAGCTGACCCGGACCAACTCGGAGGCGATCCTCGGTGCCTCGGTGCCGCGACGGCGGGCCCGGGAGCGGGGCGTGGACTTCACCGAAGGGGTCGCCATCACCAGCTCGTTCCACCCGGATCCGCAGACCCACGTCGAGCCGGTCCGCTACGGCCGGGGCTCGAACGCGATGGGCCTGCTCCAGTCGCTGCTGGTCGACGGCGGGCCGGACCGGCTGCGCCGGTGGCTCGGGCAGCTGCTCCGGCAGCCCCGGGTGGCCGCCCGGATGCTCTCCGTCCGACGCTGGTCGGAACGTACGGTGATCGCCCTGGTGATGCAGTCGACCGACAACTCGCTGACCCTTCGGCTGCGGGGTCGCCGGCTCGTCTCCGGCCCGGGCCACGGCCGCGCCAACCCGACCTGGATCCCGGCCGGCAACGCGGCGGCCCGGCTGCTCGCCGAGGAGATCGACGGTACGCCGGGCGGCGCGCTGACCGAGCCGTTCGACATCCCGGTGACCGCGCACATCCTGGGCGGCGCGGTGATCGGCGCCACCGCCGCCGATGGCGTGATCGACCCCTACCACCGCGTCCACGGCCACCCCGGCCTGCACGTCGTCGACGGTGCCGCCGTCTCGGCCAACCTGGGTGTCAACCCGTCGCTCACCATCACCGCCCAGGCCGAGCGCGCCCTGTCCCTCTGGCCCAACAAGGGCGACCCCGACCCTCGCCCCGCCCCCGAGGCCCCCTACCGCCGCCTCGCCCCCATCCCCCCACACCACCCCGCCGTCCCCCCCAACGCCCCCGCCGCCCTCCGCCACCCCTGACTGCCCACGTCGCCCCCGACGCCCCGCGATCATGCAGTTGTGGCACCCCGCAAAGGGCGTGAAACGTGGCGAACCAACTGCCACAACTGCATGATCGGCGCGTGCTGCGGTGGGGCGGGGGTGGGGGTGGGGTGGGTGGGGTGGGTGCGGGGGGAGGGGGCGTCACGCTCGGTAGGATTGCCGGCTATGAGCCTGCCGCGTCCTGTCCTCGTGGTCGACTTCGGAGCCCAGTACGCCCAGCTGATCGCGCGCCGGGTACGCGAGGCGAAGGTCTACTCCGAGATCGTTCCGCACACCATGCCCGTGGCCGAGATGCTGGCCCGCGAGCCCGCCGCGATCATCCTCTCCGGCGGTCCGGCGAGCGTTTACGAGCCGGGTGCCCCGCAGGTCGACGACGGGCTGTTCACCGCGGGCGTGCCGGTCTTCGGCATCTGCTACGGGTTCCAGGCGATGGCCCGCTCTCTCGGCGGCACCGTGGCGCGCACCGGCGGCCGCGAGTACGGCGGCACCCCGCTGCGCCCCCGCCTGCTCGACCCCGGTGTGCTGCTCCGCGACCTGCCGGCCGACCTGCCGGTGTGGATGAGCCACGGCGACTGCGTGACCGAGGCGCCGGAGGGCTTCACGGTGACCGCGGAGTCGGCCGGTGCGCCGGTCGCCGCCTTCGAGGACATGACCGGTCGACGGGCCGGTGTGCAGTTCCACCCGGAGGTGGGGCACACCGCGTACGGGCAGGAGATGCTGACCCGATTCCTCTACGAGATCGCCGGGATCGAGCCGACCTGGACGGCCGAGAACATCATCGACGAGCAGGTGGCCCGGATCCGCGAGCAGGTCGGCGACAAGGAGGTCATCTGCGGTCTGAGCGGCGGAGTGGACTCGGCGGTCGCCGCCGCGCTGGTACACAAGGCCGTCGGTGACCAGTTGACCTGCGTCTTCGTCGACCACGGCCTGCTGCGGGCGGGTGAGGCCGAGCAGGTGGAGAAGGACTACGTCGCGGCCACCGGCATCAAGCTGAAGGTGGTCGACGCGGCCGACCGGTTCCTCGGCGCGCTGGCCGGGGTGACCGACCCGGAACAGAAGCGCAAGATCATTGGGCGGGAGTTCATCCGGGTCTTCGAGGCCGCCGCCCGGGAGATCGCCTCGCACGGTGACGTCGAGTTTCTGGTGCAGGGCACCCTCTACCCGGACGTGGTCGAGTCCGGGGGCGGCACCGGTACCGCCAACATCAAGAGCCACCACAACGTCGGCGGGCTGCCCGAGGATCTGAAGTTCGCTCTGGTCGAGCCGCTGCGCACGCTGTTCAAGGACGAGGTCCGTACGCTCGGCCTGCAGCTCGGGCTGCCCGAGGCGATGGTCTGGCGGCACCCGTTCCCGGGCCCCGGCCTGGCCATCCGGATCATCGGGGCGGTCGACCGGGAGCGGCTCGACGTGCTCCGCCGGGCCGACTTCATCGCCCGCCAGGAACTCAGCGCCGCCGGTCTCGACCGGGACGTCTGGCAGTTCCCGGTGGTGCTGTTGGCCGACGTACGCAGCGTCGGGGTGCAGGGTGACGGGCGCAGCTACGGGCATCCCGTGGTGCTGCGCCCGGTGTCCAGCGAGGACGCGATGACCGCCGACTGGTCCCGGCTGCCCTACGACGTGATCGCCCGGATCTCCACCCGGATCACCAATGAGGTGGCCGAGGTGAACCGGGTGGTGCTGGACGTCACCAGCAAACCCCCCGGCACCATCGAGTGGGAGTGACGCCGTACCCCGTCGGGGTGCGATGACGGCACCTCACGCCGGTGGCCGAGGTGCCGGTCGGGGCGCCGGCTCCGGCGTCGCCCCGGTCTCCGGTGTGGCGGCCGGCTGGGGCGGTGTGCCGGCGGGTCCGTGCGGCGCACCGGCCGTCGGGTGCGGCCAGGCGGGCGCGCTGGCCGGCTCCTCGGGCATCAGGAACCACATGATCGGGTACGCGAGGGCGGCGATCCCGCCGGTCACCAGGGTGACGACGGCGAATGCCACCCGGACCAGGGTGGGGTCGACGCCGAAGTAGCGGCCGAGACCGCTGGCCACACCGGCGATCATCCGGTCGGTGGTGGGGCGGCGCAGCTGTCGGTACGGAGCGTGAGGTGTGGAAGTCATGTCTCCACGGTCCTCGTCACGCAGCGTATCGACCTCGGTGACCGCCCGGATCCTTACCCTGAAGCCCGTCTCAGGGGCGAGGCATCAGTCAGGAATCCGACTCTTTTCCGCATCGGTAACGGGTGGCAGGGAGAATTTGGCTCCGTGACCACCATGCTGGAGCCGCTGCGCAGGATCGCGGCATACGCAGTCTGTACTGATCCCGTAGACCGAGTGCTGCTGGTCCGCGCATCGGAGCGCTCCGGCACCCCCGGCACGTGGTCCCTGCCCGGCGGGGCGGTCGACCACGGCGAGGACCCGCACCACACCGTTGTCCGTGAGACCGCCGCCGAGACCGGCCTGTCGGTGGCCGTCGCCAGCCTGCACGACGTGCTGGCCGACATGCGGGCACTGCCCGAGCGGGGCATCACCATCCACACCGACCGGTTGGTCTACCAGGTGTCGGTCCGGGGCGGCTCGCTCACCGACCGGGTCGACCGGCCCACCGACCTGGCCCGCTGGGTCACCCGGGAGGAGGCGGCGCGGTTGCCGCTTCGCTCGTTCACCGCCCGCGCGCTCGGGCTGCCCGCCTCGTCGGCGGACATCGTGCCGGACGAGCCGCCGGAGTTCCCCTCGTTCTACGCGGTGCCCGGCCCGGACGGGCTGCACCGGGCGCAGCGCTTCGCCGCGTACGCCGTGGTGACCGACCCGGAGGGGCGGGTGCTGCTGACCCGGGTCTCCGACGGCTACCCGGGCGCCGGCTGCTGGCACCTGCCCGGTGGCGGCACCGACTACGGCGAGCAGCCGGGCGCGGCGCTGATCCGGGAGCTGGTCGAGGAGACCGGGCAGACCGGGCGGCTCGTCGAGTTGCTCGGGGTGGCCAGTCACCGGGACGCTGCCTCGCTCGGCCCCGAGGGCTACCCGATCGACTGGCACGGGGTGCGTGCCTTCTACCGAGTGGTGGTGGACCAGCCAGCCCCGCCCACCGTCGGTGACGTCGGGGGCTCCACCTGCGAGGCCCGCTGGTTCGCCCGGGAGGAACTCGGCGCCCTGCCCACCGACCGCCTCACCGAGGTGACCGCCGAGGCCGTCCAAGCCGCCCGCCTGACCTGACCCACCCCACCCAACCCGTGCATGCGTGCCTGCCGGCACGTGCCGATCATGAAGTTGTTCTTCCAACACGCCGGGCTGGCGAGGGCGATAACTTCATGATCGGCACGGTTCTGTGGGCGGGGTTCGGCGGTTGCGGTGGGGCGGGGGCTTGGGGTCGTGGAGCGGGTGCGGCGGGTGGGGGCGTACGGGGTGGTGCGGGACGTCGGGCGGCGGGTGCTGCTGGTGCGGGGAAGCGCGTCGGCGGACTTTCCCGGGGTCTGGTCACTGCCCGGTGGTGGGCTGGAGCACGCCGAACATCCCGCGCACGCGGTAATCCGCGAGGTCACCGAGGAGACCGGGCTGACCGGCGAGGTGAGCGGGCTGCGCGCGGTCGTCGCGGACGTGGTGCCGTACCCGGATCTCGGGGTGGCCCTGCACACCGATCGGATGTTGTTCGACGTGACGACGGTCGGCGGCCGGCTGCTTGCCGAGCGCGACGGCACCACCGACCTGGCCCGTTGGCTGACCCTGGAGGAGGCGGCCGAACTGCCGCTGCTGCCGTTCACCGCCGAAGCGGTCGGTCTGTCGGTCGTTCCGCTGCCGCCCGGTGCCCTGCGTCGTCGAGAGCCGTTCCCCGGCCCCGGGGCCAACCGCCGGCAGCGCTTCGGGGCGTACGGGGTGGTCACCGATCCGGACGGACGGGTGTTGCTGACGAGGATCGCCGAGGGTTATCCCGGTGCGGGCCGATGGCACCTGCCCGGCGGGGGCACCGATCACGGTGAACAACCCGTCACCGCGTTGCTACGGGAGCTGGTCGAGGAGTCCGGCCAACTGGGCCGGGTGACCGGGCTGATCGGGGTGGACAACCTGCACAACCCGGCGGCCCTCGGTCCGGAGGGGTACCCCATCGACTGGCACGGCATCCGGGTCGTCTACCGGGTGGAGGTTGACCTGCCGACCGAACCGGCGGTGACCGAACTGGCCGGTGGCTCCACCGCTCATGCCTCCTGGTTCACCACATCTGAGCTGCGGAATCTCCCGCTGACTGAGATCGTCGCGATGGCTCTGGAGGTGCCGAGGTGACCCACGGTGGCGGTGCCGGGCTCATCTCGCCACCGAGCCGTCGCGGACAACCTCCGGTACAGTCGAGGCAGGGCAGGCGTAGAAAAACGGGTGATGGTGTCCCGGATGGGAATAAGACGGCGGTTCGCGCGGTTGAGGGAGATATGAGTACCGCCGGCAGCTATCGCCAATCTCACCCCCCTGTGCGATGGTGTACTCCGCAAACGGCTGCCGGGCCAGAAAGGTCCGGCACGAGACAGCCGGACGACCGCCACTTGGCGGTAAGCCGATCCGGTGATGGAGGAAACGTGCCGAGAGCCCCATGGCGCCGGCGTCGTACGACTGACAGCCCGCGTCCCGCAGGGCGAAGCTGGACGGGCCCGCTGCGCCGCAGTGGCAGCCTCGCCCGCCAGGTCCTGCTGGTCCGTGTCGGCCGCCGAGGTGCGGAGATGCACGGCGCGACCGACGTGTTGCCCGAGCCCCGGTACCAGGACCGCCCACGTCGCCGATACGGCCTCAGGCGGTCCCGCCACTCCGGGATGGAGACCTTCGCCCCGGTCGGCTCGCTGGTCGGCCCGGTCACGGTCAACCCACCCGCCGCGCTGGCTCCGGCGCTTGGCGAGTTGACAGCGACACCGGCGTCACTGCTGCCGGGTGAGCGGACCCCGGCGCGACGGATGAAGTTCGCCCTGGTCAACGCCTGCACGCTGGCCAGCCTGCTGCTCGGCATCAACGCGATCTTCGTCGCCATGCAGGGCGAGGTGCGGCTGGCCGCGTTCCTCCTGATCGCCTGCGTCGCGTTCGACGGCCTGGACGGCGCGCTGGCCCGCAAGCTCGGGGTGTCCAGCCCGTTCGGCGCCCAGATGGACTCGCTGGCCGACATGTGCTCCTTCGGACTCGCCGCACCCGTGGTGGTCTACGCGTCGCTGGCCGGTTCCGCGCCGACCGCCGCCGCCGCGGTGGCCGCCGCGCTCGTCGCCGCCTGCGCCGCCATCCGGTTGGCGAGGTTCAACGTCTCGCCGAGCGACGGACGGTTCTTCTCCGGCGTACCCACCACGATGGCCGCCGCTGTGCTCGCCCTGATGGTGGTGATCGGTATGCCGATGCCGGGGGCGGTGCAGATCGCCGGGGTGGCCCTGCTCGCCTTCACCATGGTCAGCAGCTTCCCCTACGCCAAGCTCGCCCGCCTGGTCAAGCTGCCGCCGTGGGTCTGGCTCGCGCCGGTGGTCGGGGCGCTGATCGACGTCCGGCTCACCTTCGGGCTGATCGTGGTCGGATATCTGGTCAGCGGTCCGGTGCTCTGGCTGCGCCAGCGTCGCACCATCGTCTGACCCACTACCGGAAAATGGGCGTCGCGGCCTTGGCCGCGACGCCCATTTCATCGCCAGGTGATGCCCGACTCGCGGCCTCCGGACCGGCGGAGGACCCCGGGTTGCCGCAACCCGGGTGCCGGTGCACCCCGTGCGATACGTACGCGTCCGGGGCGGGTGCGGGTGCGTCCGCCGGTGCGTCCGGGGTCAGCGCCAGCGGGCGATCACCGTCGATCCACCGATCACCTTGTCGCCCGGGCCGACCAACGGTTCCGCGGCCGCTGCCGGCAGGTAGACGTCGGTACGCGAGCCGAAGCGGATCAGCCCGAACCGCTCGCCCCGGGCCAGCAACGCGCCGATCGGAGCGCGCTGCACGATCCGGCGGGCGATCAGGCCGGTCCGCTGGGCCACCACCACGGTGCCGTGGGTGGTGTCCAGCACCGTGTAGGCGGCCACGTTGTGCTCCGCGTCCGGCTTCATCGCGTTGACGAACCCGCCGTCGGCGACGAAGTAGTCGACCACCTTGCCGGCCACCGGGGAGCGGTTGACGTGCACGTCCAGCACCGACAGGAAGACGGCGATCCGGAGGAACTCGCCGTCGCCGAAGCGCTCGTCGGTCAGGCGCTGCACCGACAACACCTGCCCGTCGGCGGCGGCCACCACGGCCGACGGGTCCTCAGGCACGTCCCGCTGGGGATCCCGGAAGAAGGCCGCCACCGGCGCGGCGGCCAGTGCGGGCAGCAGCCAGAGTTTCGACTTCGGTCGGGCCAGGCGGGCCAGCGCGGCCAGCCCGAGGGCGATGCCGGCGGCGGCGACCCCGTTGGAGTCGATGTGCATGTCTCGGCTGAGCGGCACGCTCGACGGCCGGTACGCGGGCGCGAGCTGCTCCGCCGCAGCGACCTCGGCCGGGGTGAAGCGGAGCCGGTACACGCGTACCGGCGGGTTGTTGAGCAGCACCAGGTCGTTGCCGACGCCGTACAGCGCGCCCTGCCGGTCCAACTCGGCGGCGGCGCCGGCGGTCCGGGCGACGGCGGTGGCGACGCTGAGCACCGCGCCGTCGGCCAGGTACTTGGTGAGCGTCCCGATGGTGGCGCGGGCCTCGTCAGCGGTGCCGGTGAACGCCTCGGCGGCGATGACCACCGCAGCGGCCTCCGCCTCGGCGAGGCTGTCCACGACCCGGACCCGCTCGGCGACCCAGCGGCCCTGAGCGGTGACGTGCTCCCGCAGCGCCGTGGCGCTGACCCCTTCGGCGGGTACCAGGGTGAGGGTGTCGCCGGGCAGCAGCGCTTCGATCGCCGCGGTCAGCACCGCGGACTCCAGAGCCGCGCCGACCAGCAGGGCGGCCTTCGGTTCGTTGATCCGGGCAAGCTCGGAGACGAGGGTACGGGCGGCGCGCTCGCCGAGGCGGACCGGACCGGATCGGCCGGGCGTACGCACGGCGGGGGACTGGGTCATGTCGAACGGGCTCCTGACGGGTAGGGGCGACTGACGCGATGGCCACCGCCGGCGGCGAGGTCGGCCCGGCCACGGCCGGCCCGCGCGCCGACGACCCGTGGGGTTGCCCTGCGGCGCGGGCCGGCCAGCGCTGGCGGGAGCACACCGGCCAGCATAGGCGGCGAGCGACCGTGCCCGCACAGTCAGGCGTCGCGTCCCTGCCGTCCCGGCGGTGGCGTCTCGTCCGCCCCGCCGAACAGATCCAGCGTGCGGTCCACCTGCGGATCCGGATCGGCTGCCCGTGCCGAGCTGACCTGGGCCGGCTCGCCCGTCGGGGTGTCCGGACCCGCCGGACTCGGAAGCGGATCAGCGGCGCTCTCCCCAGCGTCCGGTGCAGAGTCGTCCCGGCCGGTGTGGTCAGGGGTGTCGGCCGGTGCGGGCCGAGCGCTGTATCGGCTGGAGCGCAGGGCGCCGACCAGGCCGAGCCCGCCGACCAGGATCAGTCCGCCGGCCAGGAACCAGCCAGCCGGTGGCAGTACCAGACCGAGCACCTGGGCGAGCAGCCACCAGGCGGCGAGGGCGAGAAAGAGCAGCCCGAAGGCGAACGACACCAGGTCGGTGCGGTGGCTCCTCACCGGGTCACCTCCATGTGTCCGGCGTTGACGTGCAGGTTGAGGCGCAGCGTGCCGCCGCCGGCCCCGTCCGGGCCCAGATCGACGATGTCGGCGGACCGGTTGTCCATGCCCTGCGTTCGCTGGCCGAGGACGTTGGCCTCACCGGCGGTCACCTCAGTCACCGCCGTGACGTCCACGTCCGGCGGCAGCACCACGGTGGCCTCGCCGAAGTTGATGGCGACGGTTATCTCCGTCTCCTGCTGGTCGAAGTCGATCGCCCGCAGGTCGAGCACCGCGTCGCCGAAACTCTGTTCGTACCGGACGGCGAGGTCGCGATGATTCGTCGGCGCCCAGGTGACCGCGCCGTCCACCCCGCGGACCCGGTCGTAGGACTCGACGACAGTGACCACGGCCAGGGCGGCGGCGGTCACCAGCCCGAGCGCGATCAGCCAGCGGGCCCGCCCGAACCAGGTCCCCACGAGCAGGCCGAGGCCGATCACCGCGAGTGCCGCGGCGAAGTAGGCCGACGCGCCGATCCTGAAGACGTCCAGCAGGTCGAGCACGCCGACCAGCCCCAACGCGAGAAAGATCAACGAGAAGGTCACCGCGCCCAGGGCCGACCGTTCCCGGGGCTTGCGGGGCGGCTTCGACTTGGGCGGTGGCGGCGGAGCCGCCTTCGGTGGCCCGGCGTAAGGGCCGTGCGGGGCGAACGGGGGACGGTAGGTCGGCGGGGTGACCGGTGGACCCGACGCGGCAGCGCTCGTCGGCCACCGCATGGTTGGCTCCTCAGGCCCGCCCGGCCCCGACGGGGCCGAGGGAACGCCCGACGTCGGGCCGGGCGGGTGGAAGGCGGGCGGCGTGACGGTCGTGGTCCGGCCGAATTCCGGGTACCCGGCCGGATAGGCGCCCGGCCCGGGATAGCTGACCGGGGGTACCGGACCGGGTGGCGGAGGTGGACTCGCGCCGACACCGGCGTCCGGCGGTCCGGCCGACTCGGGTCGGGCTTCGCGCTGCTGACGGTTCAGCAGCAGCGCACCGCCGACCAGGATGGCCGCGCCGAGCAGTACCGCGCGGAAGGCGTCGGTGACGACGAAGCCGAAGCCCACCGCCACCACCACGCCGAGGACGATCACGGTGACCGGGGACATGCTGGACCGCCCACGGCCCAGCATGGATTCGATGGGCGAGGCGGTGTCGCCCTCGCCCGGAATGATCAACCAGGCGGCGACGTAGACCAGGATGCCGACGCCGCCGAAGAAGCCCAGGACCGCCAACAGCACCCGCCAGAGCACGGGGTCGGTGTTGGTGGCTCGGCCGACGGCAGCACAGACGCCGGCAAGGTAGCGACCCTCGCGCGGTCGGACCAGCCCGTACCGGGAGGTGAAGCCGGCGCCGCCGAAGGGTGCGCCCGGGCCACCTCCCGGCGGCGGCCCGCCCCACCACCCCGGTCCACCGGGTCGGCCCGGCCCGCCCCACCACCCCGGTCCACCGGGTCGGCCCGGCCCGCC
>NZ_JBXUOW010000063.1:0-29243 GCF_057196645.1 Micromonospora sp. ATLC16 | reverse complement strand
CTCGGACACGTCCCGCCCGCCGAACACGAGGCACTACACGCGATGACCCAGCCGGTCACCGCACCCCTGAAAACCAGCTAACCAACTCTCCACCAAACCCGGGGCTTGACACCGTTGTCGATAGCTGCCGGCGAGGCGAGTGTCGACGAGGGCCCAGGTACTGGCCTGACGTCGTGGAACGCCGACACGATCATGTCAGGTTGAACAAGATCCCTGCCGGATTCACCGGGATCGTCAACGGCTTGAACGTGAGCCATCTCAGCGGCCCTGGACCTTAACCAAGATCGCGTTGGGGTGCGAGCGCATCCAGCAGGAGGCGCTCCTGGCCATCCTGCTTGACGCCGTTGCCTGAGTCGTGGGGCCTGTGTTCCAGGGCGCAGTCTCGAAGCGGCTGTAACCGGTACGGAGGGCCTTGAACAGCCTCGCTACGGCTTGCACACCTGGCTGGGAATGCAGGCGGGCTGAGGTCGAGACGCATGAACGAATGTCGGCGGCGACCGGGATTGAACACGTGTCGAGACGCCTTGAACAAGATCACCGATGTTCATGATCTGTTCAAAGGCCCTGGTGGCGTGGTGGCACAGCGCCGACCGGCACTCCTGTCGGACGGCACACCGTCATCACGAGGGAGCACCATCATGGACCGTCGTACCCCCGCCAGTGGCCCGGCCGCCGGGCCGCGTGGCGAGACTCTGCTCAACGACATCGAGTACCGGTTCCACCTGATGGGGCAGGGTCCGAACCCGCTGTCGGTGGACGGCCGAACCCTCGGTCAGGGGTTGCCCCGCCGCCGTATCGCCCTGCCCGAGTTGTCGGCGATCCTGATGCACCCATCCTGCGGGTACGCCGACCGGGACGCGGCATGGCGACTCCTCGTGCAGCAGGTCCGCACGGGAGACCCAGCGTGGAGGGCTGGTTCGGTCGGCGTCGCGCTGCCGGGCCTGCGGTTCAAGGCGTACCTGCTGGCCAAGCTGTTCACCGGCGATGTGCAGGCCGCCATTGTCGAGCAATTCCTGCGCGCTCTCGGCACGGTCGACCTGGACAGGCCGGGCGTGGTCGGCAACCTGCTGTCCGCCGCGTTCTCCAAGGCCCGTACCGAGCTGCGTGACCTGGAGCCCACCTCGTCCGGGGCACCGAACCACGCCCCGGGCGCGGTGTTGCCGCCGGCCCCGTACGGCCACCCGGATCTCGTCCTCGCCCGCGCAGTCACCGCCGGGGCAATCACCGTCCAGGAGGCCGAGCTGATCGGCGCGACGTACCTGGAAGAGGTCTGCCTCACCGCCTACGCCGAACGCACCGGCCAGCCGCGCTGGAACCTCTACAAGCGGCGCACCGCCGCCGTCGCCCTGCTGCGGGCCGCGATCGAGTCCGGTGAGCTGTCCGATCCGTACGCCGATGTGGTCACCGAGGCCACGGCGACGGTGGTCCTCGACGCGTCCACCGCCCGGAAGCGTCCGTAAGCAGCGTGCCTGAGCTCCGGCTTTCCAATCCGGGGCTCGGATTTGTAATCCCCTAGTGCGGGACTCTTCCGCGCAGGTGACCTTGTTCCGACCGGACCCGTTGACGGCGCTGACACCCCGTACGGTCCCCGGCCCACCCGCCGCTTCTGGTGAGGAGGACGGCCGCGCCGGTCGGCACCACAGGTCACCCCGCATCGTCCGGTCCTGCCTTCGCCACCCACTCGCGCACCCACGTCCCGCTGCGGGCTGCGTCGTCGTGCGCACCGGAGGTGCCCAACCCATGAATCACTATCCCTTCCCGCGCCCCGAGGCGGCGGACCGCCGCCTCGGGGCCGGCAAGTGCGGGCGGCCGTCCGTCCGCCGTCCGCCCCGATACCGTCCTCGGACTTTCCGCGCCGCGCTGCTACTCCTCACCGCCGCGGTGACTGCTGCGCTCGTTGCCGTGCCGCACGTGGCGTGGGCGGCCGAGCCCGCCCCGGTGGTGATGGCCGCCGAGTCGATCCAGCAGGTCGCCAGCAACATCCGTGCCTGGCTCGTTGGCATCCTCGTCGCCGTCGCCACGCTGTTCCTGACTGTCGGCGGCCTGCGGTATCTGGCCGCGAACGGCGATCCCGGCGAGGTCGAGAAGGCCAAGCTCGCGTTGCGGTCCGCCGCGATCGGCTATGCCCTCGCGTTGCTCGCGCCGCTGTTCGTGACCATCGTCGGCTCGTGGGTGGCGTGATGGCTGCCCTTAAGATCCGATCCAGCTTTGTGGTCCGGCCGGTGGCGTTGCTGCTGCTCGGCGTGGTGATCCTTGCCGGCCTTGCCCTGACCTGGGTTGGGCCGGCGCACGCAGAGCCGAGCCCGGCACCCGGCCCGCCCGCTACTGCACCTGGCACGCCGCCGACGCCCGGCGTGCCTGACACGGGCGTCCGCCCGCCGGGGGTGGATCCGTCTTCCTCCGTGCCGGCACCGCCTCCCGGCCCGGCCCCGACGCCCGGCCATCCCTCTGTCAGCGGTGATCCGGCCTGGTACGACGTCGGGGGTCAGGTCCGTAAGGCCGTGGTGGACCTGGTGGTGTGGGCCGCCGAACAGGCCCTGCAGCCGGTGATGGAAGCCCTCGGCGAATCGTGGCTGTCCACCCCGGACCTCGCCGTCAACGAGCACGTGAAGGCGATCTGGACGACCAGCCTGATCGTCGCCAACGGCATCATTGTGCTGTTCATCGTGGCCGGAGGGTTCCTGGTCACCGCCCGGGAGACCCTGCAAACCTCCTACGGCCTCAAGCAGGTGCTACCCCGCATCGCCGTGGGCGTGGTCCTGGCCAATTGCAGCCTGATCATCGGGCAGAAGGCCATCGAGCTGACCAACGCGCTGACTGTGGCCATCGCCGGCAACACGATCGACGGCCCGAGCGCCGCGACGGCGATCCGGCAGGTCGTGGATGACGCCCTGCGAGGCGGCGGGTTCTTGATGGCGTTGCTGGTCATCGCGGTGATCGTGATGTGCCTCGTCGTGGAGTTCACGTTCGTGCTGCGGTTGGCGGCGCTGGTCATCCTGTTCGGTGTCGCCCCGGCGGCGTTGATCTGCCACGCCAGCCCGCTGACCGAGGGCGTGGCCCACCTCTGGTGGCGCTGCACGCTGGCCTGCCTCGGCCTGCAACTCGCTCAAGCCATCGTCGTCATGGCCGCCATCAAGGTGTTCCTCACCCCGGCCGGACCGACCGTGATGGGCATACCCGCGACCGGGCACGGCCTCCTCGGCGGCGTGGTGTGCCTGACGATGCTGTGGCTGCTGATCAAACTGCCGGGCTGGATGCGACAGTTCGTCCTCGGCCCGCTCGGGCAGCGCAACGGCCGAGGACTGCTCGGACAACTCGTCCACGCCATCCTGATGATCAAAACGCTCGGGGCGGCGGCCGGCATCCTCGGCGGCACGAGCGCGGCGCGGACCGCCGGACGGACGACACCTCGTCCGCCCGGTCCCCGTCCGTTGCCCGGTGGCCCCCGTCCGGCCCGTCCACCTCGCCCGCCCCGTCCGGGGACGGCTCCGGTCCCGCCGTCCCCGCCGGGACCGACCGCGTTCAGCCATGCACCGGTCACCCATACGCCGCTGCCCGCGCCGTCTGGGACGAACGCCGCCCCGAACTTCAGCCACCCACCAGCCCCGTCCACACCAGCGGCACCGCCGTCCGGTGGTGTCCCGGCCGTGCAGTTTTCTCACCCGGACCCGGCCCAGCCGAGTCCGCCGTCCCCGACGACGCCGCCGGCCAGGGTCGCCTTCAGCGACGCCACCACCACGAACCCGAGACCCACGCGTGGCGGTCCGGCACCAGCGGTGACGTTCTCGGCGGCACCAACCCGGCAGAGCGCGCCACGCCGGCCACCTGCCCCGGTTACGCCGGTGTTCTCCGCAGCCCAGGCCACACCGGCACCCGGCGGGCAACGACGAACCTCGACCCCGGGGACACGGCCCACGGCGGCGCGGCGCGCCACCCCGAGCGGGCAACCCGTCGCCAACCCGGGCAGCCCGTCCGCCGCCCGGCGGGCAGCCACGCCCAGCACGCCCCGGCCCCGTCCACCGGCCCCGTCCGTCCCCCCGTCTCCGGACGGTCAGCGGTCGGCCCCGCCGCGCCCCTCCCCGTCGGGCGGTGTGACATCGGCGGATCCGCGCGCCGTCCGTACCGGCCCGTCACCGTCCCCACCGCCGGCTCGACCGTCCGGTCCGGTGCGGCGTTCGTCATCGAAGCCGAGGGGTGATCAGCGATGAGCCGCCGCAGCGAAGAGGCCCCGATGCGGACGAGGGTTCCCGCAGACATCGAGCGCGCTGATCGGATCGCGTTCGGCATGTCGGGACGGCAGTTGGTGATCCTCGCCGTGGCGGGCCTGCTGCTGTATGCGGCGTGGACGGCGGTGGCGACGCTCGTGCATCCGGTGGTGTTCCTCGCGGGGGCGATGCCGGTCGCCGCTGGGGCGTTCCTCCTCGCGGTCGGCCGCCGTGACGGCATCAGCCTCGACGCCTGGGTCCTCGCGGCGCTGCGGCACCGCCGCAGCCCGCGCCGGCTCGTGCCGGCCGATGGGCCGGTCATCCCGGCTCCGGCGTGGGTGCAGACTGCCGCCGGGCCGGGTGACCGGCTGCCGCTGCCCGCACCGCTGCGGCTGCCCGCGAAGGGCATCAGCGCCGATGGGCTGATCGATCTCGGCTCGGACGGCACGACGGGCCTGGTCGCCGCCTCGACGGTGGCGTTTGGGCTGCGCACCTCAGGCGAGCAGAACGCCCTGGTGGCCGGGTTCGCACGGTGGCTACACAGCCTCGACGGTCCGGCGCAGATCGTCGTGCGGGCGCAGCGGGTGGACCTGACCTACCTCGCCGACCGGTTCCTCGCCGCCGCCCCGGGACTGCCGCACTTGGCGTTGGAAGAGGCCGCTAACGCGCACGTGGCATTCCTCGATGACCTGGCCGCGCGGCGGGAACTGCTGCACCGACAGATCACCGTCGCCGTACGCAGCCGACGCGGCGCACACCACACCGCCCACACAGCGGCCGAAGCCGTACGCGCCCTCGCCGGCTGCGAGGTACCCGCCCGGCTGCTCGATGGGCCGGACGCGGCGGTGCGACTCGCGGCCAGCCTCGACCCCACCGCCCCGGCCCTCACGCCCTACTCCACATCTGACCGAGGTGACGACCTGTGAACCTGTTCTCCGCACTGCTGCCGACGCGGCGGCCCGCTGTGCCCGAGGGGGCGGCGATCCTGCCCGGTTCTCCAGATGCCGTCGAGGTCGACGGCCGGTTCGTGCGGGTCGGAGACGGCTACAGCGCCACCCTGGCTGTCGTCGGCTACCCGGCCGAGGTCGGGCCGGGGTGGGCCGAGCCGTTGTTGTCCTATCCGGGCCTGGTCGACGCCGCCTTCCACATAGAGCCCGTCGCGCCGGCGGTGGCCTCCGAGCGGCTGCGTAAGCAGCGCGGCCGGTTCGAGTCCTCCCGTCGGCAGGACGCGGCCAAGGGCCGCCTCGACGATCCCGATCTCGACGCCGCCGCGGCCGACGCCGCCGAGCTGGCCACGCGGGTCGCCCGGGGCGAGGCGCGGCTGTTCCGCCTCGGCCTCTACCTGACCGTCCACGGCGCCAACCCCGACGACCTCAGACAGCAGGTGGCCGAGGTGCGGTCCCTGGCCTCCTCGCTGCTGCTGGACACCGTGCCCGTGACGTGGCGGCAGTTGCAGGGCTGGATCAGCGGCCTACCCCTCGCGTTCGACGCGCTCGGAATGAAACGGGTCTTCGACACCGACGCACTCGCCGCAGCGTTTCCGTTCACCAGCCCCGACCTGCCCGACACCGCCGGGGACAGCGGCATGGGGGTGCTGTTCGGGCTGAACCTGCACTCGGCCGGCGTCGTGGTCTGGGACCGGTGGGCGCAGTCCAACTACAACGCCGTCATCCTCGCCCGCTCCGGAGAAGGCAAGTCGTATCTGGCCAAGCTCGACCTGCTGCGCAACCTGTGCCTCGGGGTGGAGGCGTTCGTCATCGACCCCGAAGACGAATACCTACGCTTGGCCGACGCGGTCGGCGGCACCGTCATCCGTCTCGGCGCGTCAGGGGTGAAGATCAACCCTCTCGACCTGCCACCCGGCGACGATGCCCTCCACGACCGGGCACGGTTCATGCAGACCTTGGTCGCGGTCATGGCTAGCGGAGACACCGCCGTCAGCCCGCCGCTGCCCGGCGACGAGGCTCGATCCCTCGACGTGGCGGTGCTGGCCGCATACCGAGCCAAGGGCATCACCACCGACCCGCGCACCTGGAAGCGACCGGCGCCGCTGCTGGCCGACGTGGTGACCGCGCTAGAGGACACCGACGACGCTGGCCGTCGAGTAGCAGCGCGCCTGCATCCCTACGTGGCGGGCAGCATGAAGGGCCTGTTCGACGGGCCGACCACCACCGCGCCAGTCGGGCACCTGGTGGTGTTCGCCATCAAGGACTTGCCCGAGCAGCTTCATCCGGTCGGGACGCTGCTCACCCTGGACACGATCTGGCGCACTGTGCGTGGCGCGACCGCCTCCGGTCGGCAGCCGGATGTGCTGCGGATGGTGCTGGTGGATGAGGCGTGGAAGCTGCTGTCCGGCGGTCGCGGCGGCCGGTTTCTGGAGACCCTCGCTAAGTCCGCCCGCAAGTACGGCACCGGCCTGACCGTGGTCACTCAGGACGCGGCCGACGTCCTCGCTACCAAGACCGGCCGCGCTGTCGTCTCCAACGCGGCCACGCAGGTGCTGCTGCGGCAGGCGCCGCAGGCGATCGACGCCGTTGCTGAGGCGTTTGGGCTCACCGACGGCGAGCGGGTGTTCCTGCTGTCCTGCCGACGCGGAGACGCGCTGCTCGCGGCCGGGTCCGCGCGGGTGGCCTTCCACAGCCACGCCTCCGCGACCGAGCACGAGTTGATTGTCACCGGCCCAGTCACTGGCACGCCCACTCGCCGTCGCTGACCTGGATCGTGAACGGTCCTGCGTCACTGCCGATCGGAGTTCGCGATGGTTGCCTCCTTCACGCTGGTTCCATCCCCGCCGTCGTCGCCTTCGGTTCTCGCTGGCTGTTTGCCCGGCCAGGGCGGCCTTCCCGATTCCATTGTGGGTGAGCTGCTGTGCGGCTCCTGGGGTAACGACGTCACCGACGCTGTGTGGCGTCTTGTCCGCGACCGGTGGCCAGTGTTCCTCGCCGCTGTCGTGGCGCTCATCGGCGTACGGGTCGGGTGGATGTGGTGGCGGCGGCACATCTGGCGGCGGCACGCTGCCGCCGCGCGGTGGCTGGAGATCACCCCGCCGGTGACCGCCACACCGTGCGCGACGGTCGGTCTGTGGCGGCTGCTCGCTACCGTGTTGCCCGCGCCGCGCCGGTGGGCGCTGCGTCCGGCCCGGCTGGTGTGGGAGGTCGCCGCCGACCCGGAGGGGATGCGCTGCGGGCTGTGGCTGCCACCGGGGGTCAATCCGACCGCCGTGGTGCGGCTGCTGCAACGCGGCTGGCCCGGCGCACGAGCCGAACAGACCCGGCCGCCGGCCGTCCCGATGACCGGGGCGGTGGCCGCCCTCGCGGTGTGGCCTACCCAGCCGGAATGGCTGCCCCTGGTCGAGAACGCCACACCGGTCCCGCGCCGAGGCGTGGACGCGGGAGCACCGGAAGAAGACCGGCTGCGAGCCGTCTATGGCGGGCTCGCCTCAGCTGGGCGTACCGGCGCCGCAATCCTGCAAGTTCACCTCGGCCGGGCACCGGCTCATCGTCTGCGGGTGCTACGCCGGGCGATGACCAACCCGCAAGGCGTCCGCCGCCCCCGTGGGGCATCCCGCGCCGTCGGGCTGCTCGCCGATGGGCTGCACATGCTGATCATCGGCGTCTTGAACATCTTCACACCCAGCCCGTCGAGCCCGAAGCGGCGCAGCAATCCGGCCGACCCGTACACGGCCGAGCTGGCCCGGCAGGCGCGGGCGAAGTACGCCGACGCACCTCATCTGCTCGTTGCCGTACGCACGGTCGCCGCCGGTCCTACCAAGGCCGCCGCCCGCGCTGCCGCTGCTGATGTCAGCTCCGGGTTCGGGTTGCTGTCGGCGCACTTCACTCGCCGTCGGCTACGGCGCGGTGCGGTCGCGGCGGCCGACCGATGGATGTCCGAGGCCCGGATGAGCCTCGTCTCTGTGGTGGAAGCCGCCGCCCTCGCCGGGTTGCCCGCCGAGCCGGCCGTCTACGGCCTGCCTGGTGCGGCGTCACGCCGTCGGGCCGCCACCCGCGACATCTTCCGGACCTCCAGTCGGGTGGTGACCCGCCGCTCAGCGACGCAGGCGGAGTCCGGTGCGACCGAAATCGACGACCCGCCCACCGCCTGGAGCGTCCCATGAACAAGCCCAGCATGAGGGCACCCGTGCACACCTCCCACCCGGACAGCCGCAGGCTGAACTTGGTGCCACTTGATGAGCGGCACGGCCTCGGCGGCAAGGTCATCGGTGTCGCCAACGCTGGATCGCCGATGCGCGTGGGGATCTCTCTGCCCGACTGCCGTTACCACCTGCATGCCCTCGGGCCGACTGGCACGGGCAAGACGACGCTGCTGATGCGGATGATCCTCGACGACGTTGCAGCCGGGCGTGGGGTGGCGGCGTTCGACCCGGCCAAGGGCGACCTCATCCGAGACCTCCTCGCCCGGCTACCGAAGGACTGTGGTGACCGTCTGGTCCTGATCGACCCGGGCGAACGAGCCGCGCCACCGGCGATCAATCTGCTCGACCCGGCCGTGCACGGCGGCAGTCCGCACGACGTGGCCGCGAACCTCACGGCGGTGATGGCGAAGGTGTGGTCCCGCTGGTGGGGGCACCGCACCGCCGACATCTGCTACCACGGCCTACTCACCCTCGCCCACATCGAAGGCGCCACCCTCACCCAGCTACCGCGGTTGTTGTCCGACTCCGAGTGGAGGACCGCGCGGGTCGACACCGCCACCAGCAGGCTGAACACCTGGGAGGGCAACACCCTCGGCCAGTTCTGGGAAGGCTTCAACGAACTGCCCGCCACGCAGCGCTCCGCCCTGGTCGCCCCGCTGCTGTCCCGACTGCGCCTCGTCCTCGCTCACCCGATGGCGAACAGCCTGTTTGGGGTGCCGGCCACCACGTTCTCCTTCGCCGACATCCTCGACGGCGGCGTCCTGCTGGCCCGCCTACCCAAGGGCATGCTCGGCGAGGACGGCACCCGCCTGGTCGGCTCCCTGCTCCTGGCCGGGTTATGGCAGGCCACCACCGCCCGCGCCCGCATCCCCGAAGACGACCGCCCCGACGCCATGATCGTGCTGGACGAGTGTCACAACTTCCTGCACCTGCCCATCGGGATCGATGACGCCCTCGCCGAGGCCCGCGGCTTGCACACCTCGTTCGTCCTGGCGCATCAGTACCTCGGGCAGCTGTCGGGGGACATGGTCGAAGCGATCGACGCCAACGCGCGGAACAAGGTGTACTTCGCCCTCGCCCCCCGCGACGCCATCGACCAAGCCCGGCACCTGCGGCCCTATCTGGACGACGGGGACCTGATCCGCCTCGGCGGCTACGAGATTGTCCTCCGCCCGGTCGCCGGTGGCCGCGTCGTCCCACCGGTCACCGCCGACACCGAGCCACCACCGCCGGCCATCGCGGGCCGTGCCGGCGAGCTGCGCCGCGCGGCCCGCTATCACACCGGCCTGCCAGTGAAGCAGCGGCGGCGACTGCTCAGCGAAGCCGCCACCGCCACGGCCACCACCGAGCCGTCCGTCCCGGTCGACGCTGCGGTCAGCGACCTGGTGGGTCGCAACACCTTCGCTGGTCAGGGCGAGGGTTCTAACGAGAGGTCTAACGAGCGATCCAACGAGGAACGCAACGACCACGAACAGCCGGGTGAACACGCCCCCTTGAACACGTCGTACGCGCACGTGGACGGCGGTGAGGAGGACTCGTGGACCGGAACCGACTGATAAGAGATATCCCTCCTACCCGCACATCTGCCACCGGCAGTCTGCGCCTCACGGCGTCCGTGGTGGCCGCCGAACTCGGCCGCCTCACCCCCCGAGACCGGCTCCTGCTCGACCTGCTCGACCAGCACCGAACCTTCACCACCGATCAGCTCGTCGACCTGGCCTTCGGGTCGGTCGGTCGTGCCCGCAACCGCCTCAACACCCTTCACGGCAGAGACATCCTCGACCGGTTCCGGCACTACCAGCGGCCCGGGTCGCAAGCGTGGAGGTGGACCCTCGGCCCGGTCGGCGCGGCACTGCTGGCGGCCGGACGCGGCGAGACGCTGCCCCGTCCGGCGGCCGTACGTGACGCCACCGCCCGACTCGCCATGTCCCCGACCCTGGCCCACCTGCTCACGGTGAACGGGTTCTTCGTCGCCCTCACTGGCCATGCCCGCACCCGCCCCGCCGCGCGGTTGGTCAGGTGGTGGAACGAGGCACGCTGCCGGGAGGCGTGCGGCAACCTGGTTCGCCCGGATGGGCACGGTGTGTGGGCCGACAACGGCCGGACGGTGCCGTTCTGGGTCGAGGTCGACCTCGGTACGGAGACGTTGGGCCGGGTGGTGGGCAAGCTGACCGGCTATGGCGCACTACCGCCCCGGCGGGCGTACCCGGTGCTGTTCTGGCTACCCACCGCCGCCCGTGAGACCAACCTGTACAACCACCTGCGCCGGGCCGGGCTGCCGGACGGAATGAGCGTGGCCACCGCCGCCGCCGAGCACGCCGCCGCGTCCGGCGGTCCGGCGGGGCCAGTCTGGCGCATCCTGGGGCACCCCGTCCGGGTGAGTCTGGCTGACCTACCCGCACCGGGTGGTGCGGCGTGGGACGGGTAGCGCTGTGGGTCGCGGTGGGTGCTGCTGGGGCGTTGCTGCTGCTCACCTCTGCTACTGCCGGGGTCGTCTCGTCGGTGTTCGGCGGGGGTGGGGCCGGGGGTGACGGCGCGCCGATCAGCGTCTCCGGATGGACTCGCCCGGTGGTGGGCACGGCTGGTTCCGGCTTCCGTACCGCCGATCGGCCCGGCCACGACGGGGTCGACATCATGGCCCCGAAAGGCACCGTCATCCGTGCCGCCTCCGGCGGCGTGGTGGTGCGCGTACGGTGCAACGTCGGCGGTGAGTCATGGGAACCGACGGGCGCGCCGATGCCGTGCGACAGCGACGGGTACCCCGGCCTCGGCGGGTGCGGCTGGTACGCCGACATCCGCCACGCTGGTGACATCGTCTCGCGCTACTGCCACATGGTTCGGCAGCCGACGGTAACGGTCGGGCAGACGGTGATCGTCGGGCAGCCGATAGGCCACGTCGGAAGCTCCGGAAACTCCTCCGGCCCCCATTTGCACTACGAGATCCACGAAGGCGGCAACAATGTGGTTGACCCGGTGCCGTTCATGCGGCAAAGAGGCGTAGTGCTGTAAAGCCGTGAAGTGATTTCCCGCACCATGTGAATGTGCTTCCGTGGGGTGCGGTGACCGTCGCGTGTCTGGGTTTGCCGGACGCGTGGCGTCGTCGTTAACATCCCGAAAACCGGTACCCCGTAAGACAACGTATGCGGGTCGCACCCGTGCCGACCCTGTGTGGGGTGGGGGGTGCGCCGAACGTGGCGCAGCGTCGAATTGGGGCCGTTTAATGGCGCGCCGTGCGGCGGTAAGGGTTTCCGGATAGGAGGATGGAAGCGGTGTTGTGTCGCCCCCGGTAAAGAGTCTTGGGTGGCGGGGTTGACAACCATTGGGCATCGAGCGTCCATGGATGTGGGCAACAAAAACCGCCCCGGCGGAACCGCAAACAATGCGCATCACGCGTACGCGGAATCGCTGTTTGTCGACCCCTTTTTGTGGAGGTGTATTGCCCATGACCGCGAACATCGTTCTGGCCCCCGGCACCGACGAGGCCCGGTCCGCCGTCGTCGAGGCGCTGCGCGAGCACCCCGGCGTCACCGCCCGCAAGTTGGCCGGAACTGCGAACCTGCCGCTGCCGGTCGTCACCGAGGCGCTCACCGCGATGGAAGCCGCCGGTACCGCCACCCGCACCCCTGACCCGGCCAAGGGCAACCGCAGGAGCGCCGACACCTGGGAGGCCGCCACCGACCAGAGCGCCGACGACGAGCCGACGCCCACCGGCGACACCCCGGCCACCGACGCGCCGACGGGCACCGCCGACGACGAGGCCACTACGGACGCGACGCGAGACGCGGCCGACGAGTCCACCGTCGACAACGACGGGCCGGCCACCGCCGACGAGCCGAAAACCGAGGACGCCCCGCCAGCCGACCCGACGACGGCCACGACCAGCGGCGAGGCCAGCACGGGTGCGACGCCGGACGCGGCCGACGAGGCACCCCTGCCCGAGGCCCCGGTTTCCGGCGCTCCCGTTTCCGGGGCACCGGTCGGCCCGCGTCAGCCTGACCTCAAGGTGTTGATCATGGCTGGGGTGTTGGGTGGGCATCCGGACGGGATCACGGCTGACGCGGCGATCGGGGAGAGTGGCCTGTCGGTGGCGATGGGTGACACGATCCTCGCCGCGATGGAGGTTGCCGGTGCCGCCCGTCGCCTGCCGGTCACCGAGGACGGTGACGAGTTGTGGGTGATCGGGGACGGTGACCTCGCCACCGTGGACCCGGCTAACGCGCCGACGCACTCGACGTGCCCGACTTGTGGGCACACCCGCAAGATCCGCCGTCCCTCGGCCCGCCGTGCCACCGGCACCGGCCGCAGCATGGGTGAGATCAACAGCGACGGGTCGGCCAAGTTGGGCAAGAACGAGTTGCGTAACCGGGTCGAGGCGTTCATGCGTGACCTCGGTCCCGGCCACGACGTGACCCCCGGCACCGTCGCCCGTGAGATCGGCGGGCGGAGCCCCGGGGCGGTCCGCAACGGCATGGAGAAGCTGACCGGGTTCGGGGTGCTGGTCCTGACCCGTGAGGCCCCGGAAACATACGCCCTCGCGGACAACCCGCCCGCCCCGACCGCCGAGGTCCGCGCGTTCATGGCCCCGCCGCAGACCAACGCCACCCCGCCCGCCGGTGACCAGACCAGCGCCGACGAGGCCGGGACCGACGAGGCCGCCGCCGCGCCGGTCGCGGCCTGACCTACCGCCCCGCCGGGGTCGGGCACCCATGCCCGGCCCCGGCACCGGCACGCCCACCCACAACGAACGGAAGGCACGGAGCATGACCACCCCCCACGACCAAACCAACCCGTACGCCCACGCCCACGCCCACGGCCCGGCGGTTGCGCCGGGGTCGCTGCGCTGCCCCGAATGCGGCGAACCCGCCCGGCCTGTGCCGCCGCGTCGCTGGCCCCTCGACGGATTCGCCTCGCGCCCGGCCACGTCCCACCACGACGGCACCCCGCTCTGCCCGGTGCCCGGCCCCACGGCTCACAACCGGCCGAACCGATCGCCACACTGACGCAGGCACGGCTGACCATCTGGCAGGCCGTCCGGCAGTCCTGGCTCGTCCACCCCGATTGGACGGTCGCCGATCACCTCGCCTGGCTCGATGACGAGGCGTACGACACCGGGACGCTGACCGGCGACCCGGCGGAGGTGGTCGGCCGGTGGCTGGTTGAGCACCGCCGTACCGCCTCGATGTCCCGGCCCGCCGACGAGGCGTGCGTGTACATGGTCGCCGGGGGCGACCGGGTGGCCGTGTTCGACTCGGCGGACGAGGCGGGCGTCATGGCCGCGACGATGACCGGAGCGAACCTCGAACCGGAGACCGTGTGCCTGACCGAGGCGCAATGGGAACAGGCACACGCGGTACTACGGTCGGAATTTCCGTACGTCACCGTGACCGACGCCCGGACCGATCGTGCGGCCGGTGCGTCGTGACCGGCACCTCACCCACCGGCCCGCCCGCTGACCGGCCCGATATCCCGCCGTCGCTGGCCGCGCGTCCCCACGACGCGCGGCGCGGCCTCCCCATCCCACCGGTCAACATCCACCCCAACCCCGGCGGCGGGTCGCATGTGGACTTCACCACGATCAACACCACCGTCTCGACCCGCCTCGCCGTCGAACGGCGGTGCTCGTTGTGCGGTGAGCCGATGGGGTATTGGGTGGCGTTCCTCGGCGGACCTCGCGCGGCCGAGTTGATGCGTTACGCGGACCCGCCGGGGCACCCCGAGTGCATGACCGCCGCCCTGTCGCTGTGCCCGCACATCGCGCTCGGTCGGCACCGCCGCGCCCGTGCCGACCGGCCCGGGGCGGGCATCATCCCGCCCGGGTCGCACGGCGACAAACCCGACCGGTACCTGTTGGGCATCACCCGCACCTACCGAACCCGGTTCATCCCCGAACACGGGTTCACCGTGTACCTACCGGCCCCATTCAAAACCGTGCACACCTACCTGTACGGGCCGGACGGGCGGCTACGCCCGGCCACCGACACCCGGTAGGCCACGCGGTACGGCGGGCGTCAGATTCGCCGCAGAAACCTCCATCGACTCCACCCGATCGCCTTGATCGACGCATAGAGGTAGGAAACATTGCTATTGACGGCGCGGCCCGGGGGTTGCGACCCCGGCCCGCCGCCCACCTGAACACCACAACCGGAAGGGGTGCCACCGTGGCACACGAACTCGAAACTCTCGCGAACGGTCAGACGGCGTTCGCCTCCGCGAGGCTGACCGCCTGGCATCAGCTCGGCACGGTCACCGACTCGTGCATGACCGCGCAGGAGGTCATGAGCAAGGCGTGGCTCGGCGGCTGGGAGGTCCGCAAGATCGCCCTTCAAGGCATCGAGGTCACCGAGCGGGGTGTGACGAAGGTCGACTGCCCCGACAAGTACATGACCGTTCGCACCAACCCCGTCACCGGTGAGACCGAGTACCTCGGCGTGGTCGGCGAGGACTACTCGGTCGTCCAGAACGAGCAGGTCGCCGAGACGCTCAACCTCCTGGTGGACGCGTCCGGCGCGCACTTCGAGACCGCCGGCTCGATGCGTAAGGGCCGCTCGGTCTTCGTCACCATGAAGCTGCCGCAGGCCATGCGGATCGCCGGGGTGGACGATATGGACCTCTACCTCGCGGCCACCACCAGCCACGACGGCACGGCAGCTCTTCGCCTCGACGCGACCCCGGTGCGGATCGTGTGCGCGAACACGCAGGCCCTTGCCTACCAGCGGTCGCGTGCCTCGTACACGTTCCGGCACACCTCGAACGTGACCAACAAGATCTCCGAGGCGCGGCAGGCTCTCGGTCTGATGTGGAAGGCGTTCGCCGACTTCGAGACCGAAGCCGAGAAGATGATCAACGAGTCGTTGACCATGGGCGAGTTCGAGAAGATCGTCGCGCAGGTGTGGCCGCTCGCGGACGACGCCTCGGACGTGGCGAAGAACAACGCGAAGCAGCGCACCGCGACGCTGCGGTACCTCATCCGGGACGCGGATACGCAGAAGGCGATCAAGGGCACTCGGTGGGCCGGATACCAGGCCATCACCGAGTACGTCGACCACTTCGCCCCCGCGAAGACCGACCTCGCTCGGGCGACGCGGGCGCTGACCGGTGCCGGTGCGGACCTCAAGGCCCGCGCGTTCGAGCTGCTGGCGGTCTGAGGTGGGCCGGCATTGGGGCCGGGCCACCACGCCCGGCCCCGGTACCGGCGGACACCCCGCCACCGGTACCGCATCCGTCCCCACCTCGCCTGCCGCTGCCGCCTCGCCAGAAGCGGATCCCGCCGCTACGGCCCCGCCCGTTGCGGAGCCCGTTGCTACGCCTCTGCACGCTCCGGCGCCGACGGCCACCTCGATGATCGCGCTGGCCAACCGAGTATGTGCCCACTTCGCGGCGGCCGAGGTCGCCCACGCGATGGCCGAACACTCCGCCACCCACGCCGAACACGCCACCCTGACCACTCGCGTCGAGCAGTGGGACGCCCTCAGCAGCGAGCAGTGGAACCAACTCTGCTCGGCGATCTGGGCGACGGCCCCCGAAGGCGCCCAGGTCGAGCGGTTCCTGCCCGTCCGGCCACTGACCAACGGCCACGTCGAGCTGCACGTCCACGACAGACAGGGCCGTCGCCTCGTCGTGCTGCTCACCGGCGCGCAGGCCCTCGCCGTGGGCGCACACCTGACCGCGTACGGGGCGATCAGCCTCGACCGCAGCGGCCAGAAACTCGACCCCGGCCTACCTCACGTGAAGGCCGCCCCACCATTCCCCACTGACAGCGGGACGGCATGGCCACCGTCCACCGCCGACGGTGCCGACGGGCCACCGGCCACCCATCCCTGACCGCCGCGACGTGTGCCGCGCGGCCCCGGTCCGACCCCGGGCCGCGCGGCACCCGCAGGCGACACCCCTTTTGACTCGCTGACGGAGATCCGCATGAACCCAGACCGACTGTTCGACCTCGCCGCCGAGTTCGCCCACGCCAACGGCAACGCCGAACGGTTTCACGCCCGCGCGGCGGTCGCCACCGGCGACGACCGCGCCGCCCACCAAAAGGCGGCGTCGAGGTGGGAGGCGATTGCCGCCCGCCGACGCGAGCACCTGCGCGCCTCGTTGCGCGAGGCACTGCGCGGCACCGTCAACGCGGTGCCGGACGAGCGGCTGCCGATCGCGACCTGGCAGCCAGGCCGCGTCGAGATCCGCGCCACCACCCCGGACGGCACCCGCACCGTGCGCGTGCGCTACACCCCGGCCCAAGCCGCCGCTGCCGCAGTCGCGCTCATCGCCTGCGCCGCCATCACCGACGACCCAGATGGCAGCACCCTCGCCAGCATCCTCCCCGCCTTCCCACCCACCCCGCCCAGGGACGAGCCCGCAACCGACGAGGCGAGGCCGGCATGACGCCCTGGATCGCGCCGGGGAATACCGACGGCCTCGGCGACGGACAACGCACCCTCAACGGCCCGCAACTCGCAGACGCACTGGCCCTGCTCGGCCCGGTCGACCCCGTCTGCGCAGAGGTAATGACCCGGCTCAACCTGCGCGTCTACCCCGGCGAGCCGGAGGATCGCACCGCGTATGTGGTGCTCGACGTGCACGGCGTCTCCATCGGCGTCAAACGCCGCGCCGGTGAGCTCTACCTGCACGCCGACACCACCGAAACCGACGACCGCCTCCTCGCCTTCGAGATCAACGGCGGCGGCGAGATCGACCACCCCACCAGCTAGCCCTCACCCCGTGAACGGAGTTGTGATGTACCGGTCCCTGGAGTACGGCGACACCGCCCGGGTGATCAAACCGACCGACCCGGTCGAGTACCGCCTCGGCACCGTCACCGACGTCGACTATTCCACCCCACACACCACCTACGCCCGCCGCTACACCCTCCGCTTCCCCAACGGCGACGAGCGCACCTACCCCGCCGCGAAGGTCAGGCGAGCCACCCGAGCCGACGACCGCGCTGCCCTGGAGGCCGCACTCACCTCCGCATGCGTGGCACTGCGCTTCGCCTGCCGCATCGCCCACGACTACGACGCCGACCTCAACAGCGGAACCGCGAGCCTGCTACGGCGGATGGTCGACCTCGCGAGCCTGCGTCTCGGGCTGACCCTCGACCCGGCCAACCCCGCCTGGCCGCAGCACACCCGTAACCAGGATGGAGGTGACCGGTGATGGCACCGCACTCCCCAGACCCCGAGGAATCCGCCCGTCGCCTTCCCGAGGCGGTAGCTCTCGACGTGAGCACGGCGCCTGTCCCGGAGTCGTTCTACTGCCGCGGCTGCCGTCGCGCGCTCAACATCCGCTTCAACAACCTCGGCATGATCGTCGAGTACCTGCACGCGGCCGAGCAACGCGGCCAGCCCAGCGACCACCGCCCCGAGCCCGCACCCATCACCGAGATCCCCGACCCGATCATCGAGTGCGACTTCTGCTCCGCACCCGACGCCGCCTGGATCTACCGATGCGCTAACCAGATGACTGACGCCCGCCGAGTCACCGCACAGGTGGTCGCGGTGGGCGACTACCAGTCTCGGCACCACGCAGCGCGGGTACGCCGCACCGACAGCGAGCACGCCTTCACCCAGGCGTGGGGCGAACGCTGGTCGGCATGCCAGGGGTGCGCCGACCTCATCGAGGCCCGGGACAAATAGGCTGAGTTGCATCTGATGCAACCATTCGGCCTTCCGGTCTCAGCGCGGCGGCGTGGACATTCTGGCAGGGTTGGATGCTCGTTCGGGTCTGCCGCGCGGGCTGCGTAACCGGCGCATCGGTGTTGCGTTGAGTGCAACGTGGAGCGGGCGGTGGATCTGGCTGGAGCGGCGCATTTGACCTTGGCGTCCGGGGTGGCGTATCTCGATCCGGCCGCCGCGGTCTTCGATGCGATGTTGGAGGGCTGGCAGCGTCAGCAGCGCACGCGGTTCCTGAGGGCGTCGACGATCGCGGGGCGGGTGTTGATGGTGCGTCGGTTTCACCGGTACACGAACCAGTATCCGTGGGAGTGGGAGCCGGCCGAGGTCGAGGCGTTCTTCGATCACCTGCGGTCGGCCGGTCCGCGGCCCATCACTGTGTCGACGGCGAGGAGCTACCAGACGACGCTGCGGATGTTCTGCGACTTCGTCACCGACGCCCGCTACGGCTGGGCGGGCGAGTGCTTGCAGCGGTTCGGTCGTGCGCCGGCGCAGATCCTGCACGAGTGGAACTCGATCGTGCACGTGACGGAGTTCGATGGTCAGCCGGGTCGGCGGCCGCTCACCTACGACGAGGTGCAGGCGCTGTTCGACGCGGCCGACGGCCGTGTCGAACAGATCCGTACGCATCAGCGCAAGGGCGTCCTGGCGGCGTTGCGCGACGCGGCGATGCTCAAGACGGTGTATGCCTTTGGGTTGCGCCGGGCTGAGGCGTGCGGTCTGGACGAGTCGGACTTCCGCCACAACCCGAAGGCCAAGCAGATGGGGCAATTCGGTGGAGTGTTCGTGCGGTGGGGCAAGTCGTCGCGAGGCAGTCCACCCAAGCGGCGCACCGTGCTCACCGTTCCGGAGATGGACTGGATCGTGCCGGTGCTGGACCAGTATCTCAGCGACGTCCGGCCGCGGATCGTCGGCGAGGCTCATCCAGCGCTGTTGGTGACCGAGCGAGGCGGTCGGATGTCGTTGCGCCGCTTGAACTTCGCCTTCGCCGAGGTGCGCGACCTTGCCGGCTTGCCGTCGGAGTTGGACCTGCACTGCCTGCGGCACATTATCTCCGCTTAGTTTTCGTGTTGCGATTAGCGCACGAGGTGGCCCGGGGCAGGGCGTTTGTGGGTTGCCGCAGGGGCTGTCGCGTTTCTATTGTCCTCGGCCATGATCTTGAGCTTCTTCTCCTCTCAAGGCTGGGAGTCTTGGGATGTCGAGCGTCGGCCGCTGATCCCGGAGCGGATGCCGGTCCTGGTCGACGACGACTTGCGGTTCGAGGACGGGCCGGGCGCGCCGCGGCCGGCGGTCGTGGTGAATCGGTGGTTGCGTGAGCTGCCGGCGAGCGGGGCGCCGTCGGCGAACAGTTGGGAGGCGTACGCGCGGGTCGTCAAGGAGTGGCTGGAGTTCCTCGCCGAGCACGGTGTCGGGCTATTCGACTCGCGTACACGGTTGAAGCTGGGGTTGAGCCGGTACGCCGAGCACCGGGCGACGGGGCCGCTCGAGCGCCGGTTCGCGGCGACCACGTGGGGCCAGCACATGAGCATCCTGTCGTTGTTCTACCGGTGGGCGATGGAGCACGGCCATGCCGAGGCAGAGCCGTTCAGCTACCGGACTGCGCGGGCGTTGTTCCATGGCACGGGCCGTGAGGTTCGGGTGAATCTGGCGGTGCGCCGTACGCCGAAGCCGCACGTGACGATCAAATACTTGGAGCCGGATTTCACCGGCCTGTTCCTCAACGGCTTGCGGGGTCTGGCCCCGGACGGCGGCCTGGATACCGGCTACCGTGGTCGTGAGCTGGCCCGCAACGCCGCGGTCGGTGGCCTGGCGCTGGCGACCGGGCTGCGGCTGCAGGAGTTCAGCCACCTGTTGACCTACGAGATCCCCGAGCTGCCGCCCAGGCCGACTGCGATCCCGATCCCGTTCCCGGTGGCCGCTGGGATCACCAAGGGCCGCAAGTTCCGCACCACCTGGATCTCTTACGAGGCGTTGGCGGCTGTGCACCATTACCTGGAGCTCGACCGGGCCGTGACGGTGGACGGCTCGGCCTGGCGGCCGCCGCAGCGCTGGGGAGAGCCGCTGCGGGTCACCGACCCGACCGCGTGGGGCGGCGAGATCAATGGGGTGCGGCGCCGGTGGGAGACGCTGACGCCGGGTGAGCGGCGCCGGCTGATCGCCCCGGACGGTGGTTCGTGTCTGCTGGCGGTGCGCACCGGCGGCGGGCCGTTCACCGCGTGGGCCACGGTGTTCGAGCGCACCGCTGACCGGATCCGGGCCCGGTTCGAGCCACGGTTCCCGCATGTCCACCCGCACCGGCTGCGGCATTCCTTCTCGATGCATACGTTGGAGTACCTGGTCAGCGGGCACTACCGGCAGGCCGCGAAGCTGGTGAAGGACACCGACACCGACGCCGCGCTGGTGTTCTACCTGTCCCAGGCCGACCCGCTGCTGGTGCTCCGCGACCTGTTAGGGCATTCCTCGGTGCTGACCACTGAGAAATACCTCAAACGGTTGGATACCACCCGTATCTACCGGGATGCCTACGAGGCTGCGGGCATCACGGATGGCCTGCTCGGCAAGGCGGCGGCCGAGCGAGAGGCCGCCGCCGAGTTCGCCGATGAGGACGGCGTGCACTGATGCCGGCCACGGTGATCGACGACCCGCTGGGCATCGCGTGCGTGTTCAGCGACGGCTCGACTGCGCGGTTCGACCTTGGCGACCTGCCCTGCCCGCAGTTGGCCCGCGACCTGGTCGTCGGCTTGGTGGAGCTGATCCATCCGCACGGCACGATCGACGCGGCTGGCTCGGTCACCCACTACGCCCAGTCCATCCGGCACCTTTCCCGCATGCTGGCCGCCCGGGGATTCACCGGCGGGGCGGCGGACCTGCGCCGAGTGCAGATGGCGGAGTACTGGATGGCGGCCAGCGGCCCGAAAGAGGCGTGCACTCGCAGGATGCTGCACGGCTTCCAGCTCGCCGGCGGGCACCTGGATCCGAAGCTGGCCGAGTTGGCGGTCGGCCGGGCCTACAACCCGCAGCGCAGCCACCACCAGTTGCCGCCCTATCCGGAGGGCGAGTGGGAGCAGCTCACCCGGACCTGCCGCCGCCTCGTGGACGAGTCGTTCCTGCTACACAAGCAGGCGCTGGCCGCGGCCGGGCGGGGTCGGCATCCGCGTGAGTATGGGTGGAGCGCGGACAACCTGCGCTGGCTGCTGGCCCAGGTCGGCCCGGTGGGCATTGTCGCGTTCGGGCAGCATCTGGGCTGTTCGGACAATGTCGTACGCCAGCGGGGCGGGGTGCTGGAGGCCAGCCGGGACTTGTTCCCGTCGCTGGACGTGGTGATCGCCTATCGGCTGCTGTTCGGGATCTACTCCGGGATCGTGCCCGACGGCATCGACGACCTGGTCACCGACGGTATCGACTGGGCCGGCGACGCCACCATCCTGCTGTCCTACGTCAAGGGCCGCACCGCGGCCGAAAGCCTCACCCTGCCCCGCCGGGCGGTCCGGTTGCTCGAGCAGTGGCTCGCGCATTCCGCGCTGCTACGCGGCCACGCCGACCCCACACAGCGGCGGCAGTTGTGGATCCGGCTGAGCAAACCCGGCGGCACGGAGATCTCCGCGAAAGCCGGAGCGGCCAGCCGGGTCGCGATCCAACGCTGGGTGCTGCGCCACGGTCTGACCAGCGCCGACGGAACACCACTCAAGATTCACCGGTCCAGGATCCGCACCACGTTCCAGTCGCTGCGTGATAAGAGCACCTGGGCGGGCCGCGGCCGGGCGACCATCGACCCCAACCACAGCCCTCAGGTTGAGGGTGACCAATACCTGACCGCCACCACACCCTCGCAACGCCGGGCGGTCGAGGCGATCGTCGAAGACGCCCAGCACGACCTGGTCCGCAAGGCCCATCCGCCCACGGTCGTCACCGAGGAGAACGCCGTCGCGCTCGCGAAGGACTACCCGAGCCTGGTCGCCGGGCTCGACCTGGATGACACGGTGATCGCCGAGCTCGTCGGCGGGCAGCGTGATGTGTTCACCGCGGCCTGCGCCGACCAGCTCGCCGGACTGCACGGCCCGAAGGGCCAACCCTGCCCGGCCCGGCCGTGGGTCTGCTTGCTCTGCCCCCTGGCGGTGTTCGCGCCCCGGCACGCCGCGAACCTGCTGCGCCTGAAGGCGTTCTTCTCCCGGCAATGGCGGCAGATGCCCGCAGCCCAGTTCATGGCCGTGTTCGGCCCGTACTCCCAGCGCATCGGCCAGATCCTCGACCGCTTCGACCCCACCGTTGTTGCCCACGCCGCTACCCGGGTCGACGACCACGACGCCGAGGTTCCCCTGCGCCCGGAGGAGTCCACCCGATGACGGCAGCCGCCCTACGCGCCGCAGTCCCGCGCCGGTCGGTGTTCGCCGGCGCCGACGTCTGCCGGGAGGCGGGCCTCGCGCTGCCCGACGGGACACCACGCCCAGTGTTCGAGGACGACCACTGGGACTTCACCGCCGTGATCGGCCTGCCGAACCAGATGTCCAGGTTCAGCCGCCGGTTCGACTTCACCGCGATCAGCAACCCCGCGTGGCGGATCGTCGCCAAGGAACAGATCATCGCCATGCTCGCCCCCAGGCACGAGGCCGTGATGCCCCTGCCGCGCGCCTACCGGACCCCGCTGCACCTGCTGACCGCCTCCGCACGGCTGGCCGAGCTGATCCGGTTCCTGACCTGGCTCACCGACCACGGCGTCGCCAGCCTCGCCGCGCTGGACGCCGATCACTGCGAGCGATACCTGGCGCATCGGCGTTACCTGCTGGACGACAACGGTCAGGTGGTCGGCGAACGCAGCCCAGCGACCCGGCGGGCAGCCGCCCAGACCGTCGTCGACCTGGTCAACCACCGGGAACTGTTCAGCCTCGACCGGGTCCCGGAAGACCTACGGCCCTGGGGCGGCGCCGCTCCCTCGGTCGTCGCCGAGATGCCCTGCGGCGTTGGCCAGAACAAGACCCCACCGGTCACCGACACCGTCCTGCAGCCGATGCTCGCCGCGGCCCGCTACCTCACCGACACCCTCGGCCCGCACGCGATCACCCTGATCGAGCAGGTCCGGGAGGCCGACCGGAAATGGTCGCTGCGGCAAGGGGAGCACGTCCTCAGCGCCGCGCTGCCCGTCGAGGAGATCACCCGAGTGCTGGCCGGCTACGAGCGGCGACGCGAGCCACTGCCCCTGGCGGCGGAGCACACCATCCGGGCCCGGTTGGCCGCCGGCTGGTCGCCGCAGGATCCGCTGACCCGACTTTCCCTCGGGCTGCTGGCCCGCCAGGCCGGGTTCACCCAGTTCTGGCGACAGTGGATCCCGCACCTGCGGCACCGGATCGAGGCGACCCTGAAAGTCGTCGGTGCGGAGAAACCCTTCGGCCGCAACGCCGTCACCGTCGAACGCGCGGACGGAACCGGCGCTCTCGCCTGGACGCTGCCGCTGGACCGGGCCGAAGCCGTCGCCGTGGTCGGGATCGTGCGCACCGCCGCGATCGTCCTGCTGGCCGCGGTCTCCGGGATGCGTTCCTCCGAGCTGATGGAGCTGACCGTCGGCTGCTGCCGCCCGATCGAGGACCACGGTGCTGGGCTGGTCCGCTACAAGCTGGCCAGCAAAGTCATCAAAGGCCAGCAACTCGGCGGCGTCGCCGACGAATGGGTCGTCATCGAACCCGCCTACCGGGCCGCCCAACTCCTCGAACAGCTACACGACAACCCCGAGGACGGCGTGCCGCTGCTGGGCCGGTTCGCATTCGACGTCCGCTACACCTGGTTCCGCAACTGGGTCAACGGACCCGCCGGACAGCGGCTCGGCCTGGCACCGATTCCCGCGACCCCGGTCAATCTGCGAGCCCTGCGCCGAACTCTGGCGATCGAGCTCGCCTACCGTCCCGGAGGGCTTCTCGCCGCGAAACTACACCTCAAGCACATCGCCGTGGCCACAACAGAGGGGTACGCATCCCGACCGGGCGGGGCACAGGCCGAGCTGCTGGCGGAGGTCAACAAGCACGAGGCGCAACGCAACCTGGATCTGGTCTGGGCCGAGTTCCGCAACTACCAGCAAGGAATCATGCCGTCCGGGCCCGGAGCCCGCGAACTGACCGAGTTCTTCATCCACGTCGACGGCAAACTCGCCACCGGCGAAGTCGGGACGCCGAAGACCCAGCGCAGCGACCGGGAAGTCCTCAACCTGCTCACCAAACGCGCCCAGACCCTGCACCTGGGCATAGCCAACTACTGCTGGTTCACCGACCCGTCCCGGGCGCTCTGCCTGAAACTCGCCGGCACCCCGCACGCCGACCGGCCCCTGGCCGGCATGTGTGACTCCGCACGTTGCCCGCAAGCCACCCACCACCCCTGCCACCGGCCGGTCTGGGCCGAACACGCCGAACAGACCAAGACCTTCCTCGGCAGCATCGGCCCCGGCCGCAAGACCGAACGCACTCGACTGCAAGCCGACCTCAACCGAGCCCAGCACGTCCTGGACGCCATCGACGCCACCAGCACCACGAGCGAGGAATGACATGCGGATCACCGCGGCTCAACGCGCCGCCAACGAGAGCCGGATCCGCGCGGCCATGGACCGTCTCCTACGCGGCGACATCCCGGCGGGCGGACGTTGTGACGTCAAGACCCTGGCCACCGAGGCGAGCGTCGACCGGACCGCCTTCTACGGCAGCCGTCCCTACGCCCACCTGCGCGTCGAGTTCGAACAACGCCTACAGGCCCTCGAACAGGACGGCGAGCGCCCAGACCCGCGCGACGCCCAGGTCACCCGGCTCAAGAACAAGATCACCACTCTGGAGCGTCGCCTCACCGAGGCAACCACGACGATCGAGGGACTCAACGAATTCCGAACGCTGGCCCTCGCCCGGCTGGCAGCTCAACACGACGAGATCAACCGCCTGCGGAACGCCGCCGCACCAGCAGGCAACGTCAGACGGCTTCCGCAACGAAGTAGCAGCATCGGCCCATGCAGCTGACGCCAACGCCACCCCATCAGCGGGAGACACGGCCAGAAACCAGCGCTGCGCGCCTACGCCAACCTCCCCTTCATTATCTCACGAACACCGATTTCAACTACAACGGGTAGTGGCAACTGGCTCATGCGGTGACCGCTACCGTCCCCGGCATGCTTACTGGAGACGAGAAGTTCGTGCGTTCCGGACCGCTGACGCTGTGGACCGAACGGTTCGGCAACCCCGCCCATCCCACCATCCTGTTGATCATGGGCACCTCGACGCAGGCCATCGGCTGGCCCGATGATCTGGTGCAGGCGCTCATGAACAGCGGTCGGCAGGTCATCCGTTTCGATCATCGCGACACCGGCCGTTCCGACTGCGTCGACTTCGCGACGCATCCCTACGCCCTCGCCGACATGGCAGCCGACGCGGTCGCCGTTCTGGACAGTCACGGCGTCACCACCGCGCACATCGTCGGAACGTCGCTGGGCGCGGCGATCGGCCAGTGGCTGGCCGTGCATCAGCCGACCCGGGTCCGCACGCTGACCGCGATGGCCTCCTCACCGATGGACAACAACCCGGGGCCGGCATGGGCGCGAGCCTTGGCAGGTCAGCCAGCCGCGGCCGACGAACTCCCGCCCCCGACCGGGCGGTTCCTGACCCACCTCATGGACTCGGCGAAGGCACCGCGCAAGACACCGCAGCAGCGCGTTGACGCCGACGTGCAGACCTGGCGAGTGCTCAACGGCGATGTCCGCCCCTTCGACGAAGCCGCCGCACGGCGTTTCGTCGAACACAGCTACACGCGAGCCCTCAACATCGCCGCAGCCCTGAATCACGATCTCGCCGGACGGCGCTTCGAACACGACCGGCTGGCCCCCTTGTCCACCATCACCGCCCCGACCTTGATCGTGCACGGCGACGAGGACCCGCTGTTCCCGCCGGCCCACGGTCAGGCCCTCGCAGCACAGATCCCGGCAGCACAACTGGAACTCGTGGCCGGCATGGGACACCACCCGTTCTTCTCACCAGGACTCACCGAACGAATCGCCGACCTGATCCTCCGCCACACCACATGACCCCACCGCGCACGCCCGAGACTGCGTCCCAACCCGCCGCCGGCTGACAACCAACACCTCCCGAGAGAAGTGATCTATGACATATCAGCAGCCTTCCAACGCAACACGGACGACCGCCAGACTCACTATCCCGGCCACCAGGATCCCGGCTGCTCAATCGCTACACGAACCCAACTGCACACGGTGAGTGCGGACAGAAGGCACTGCTACGTCACGCACTTGATCGAGTTCGGGTATCCGGAGAAGTTCGTGCAGGACCAGGTCGGGCATGCCTACGCCTCGACCACCGCTATCTACAGCGGCGTCTCCGACGAGTACCGGACCCGGTTGATCAACCGCAAGTTGGAGCAGCACAAGGATGATCTCTGGGGCGGGAACGCGCGTGAAGACGATGGGGATCCGTTGGCAGCTGCGGCTGCGCATGGCCGAACGGGGCATGTTCGCGACCACCGAGTTGGTGCCACTGCTGGCGCAACGAGGCGTCCATCTGTCACGTGAGCAGGTGTTCCGGCTGGTGACCCAGCCGCCACAACGGTTGAGCATGGAGACGCTCGCGGCGCTGTGCGACATTCTGGGCTGCCAGCCTAACGACCTGATCGAGGTCGAGGCGACCGAGGAACGCACCCGCAAGACAGCGGCGGCGGGCGGGCCGGCGCCGACCGCGCGGCGCAGCACCATCCGCCGCCCAGAGCCGGCGCCGTGACCCGCATCCGCCAGCGCCGAGAGCCTGACCCTTTCCTCGCTGACCGGGTCACCGCCCGGCTGACCGCCCTGGTACCCGGGCTGACCGCGAGCACGGCTCGCGCGGCGATGGAGGCCGCGCGAGTCACGGCCCCGGTGTCGCTCTGGGCCCTGGAGGATCACCTCAGCGCGCACGGGATCACTCCCGCCAGCAGCGGCCCGCTGCAGCTGCTGAAGCTGTTCGCGATCCTCGACGTCGAGGGCTACGACGTCCCGCCGACCGCCTGCGCTGCGTGCGGCCGGCGAACGCGCGTGTTGTCGCATCGGCAGGGCGACGGACGGATCTGCACTCCGTGCTCGCACCGGCGTTACGTTCGCCGGTGCGAGATCTGCAAGGAGATCAGGCGGATCACGCACGCCGGCACGCAGACTGGGATCTGCGGTAACTGCCGGCGCCGCAATCCTGACCCGGAACGCGTCGGCCCGTGCACGCGCTGCGGCCGGGTCCAGCGTCTGATCATAGGCAAGGACGACGGTTCGCTGCGCTGTCAACGCTGCCAGGGCCAGGGTAGGCCCTTGCGCGCCTGCGCCGACTGCGGCGCTCTCGCACGAACCCAGAAGATCACCGATGCCGGACCGGTATGTCCGGCTTGCTACCGCGAACGGCATCGACCACGACGTGTCTGCGGCCGATGCGGGCGCTCACGCCTCATCGACCGGCGTGCGACCCCGGACCAGCCAGATCTGTGCAACGGCTGCTACCGCGGCGCTGAAGGCACCTGCAGCAGATGCGGGCGATTCCGCCCCGGCCGCAAGACGCCTCATAGCGGGTTCCGTTGCGAGGGCTGCCTTCCACGTCCACTGCGTCAGTGCGCCGGCTGCCAACGACGGCGCACCGTGCAAGCCGTCTGGCCGATCGGCCCGGTCTGCTCGTCCTGCTACAACACCATCCGCAACCACCCAGTCCGCTGCCCGAACTGCGCCGAGACCCGCGTGCTGACCGGCACCGACGCCGGCGGCGCTCGGATCTGCGGCCCGTGCGCCGGAGCACGCGACTACACCTGCACCGGATGCGGACGCCCCGGCCACACCTACGCCGACCAGCGCTGCGCCTGGTGCGTGCTCGACGAACGAGTCAGCGACCTCCTCACCGATGACCACGGCACGATCGCGGCCCAGTTGCAACCGCTGCGTACCGCACTCACCAACACCGACCGCCCAGAATCCGTCCTCACCTGGATCCGCCGGCCCCGCACCCGCACACTCTTCGCCTTCCTCGCCGCACACCCCGACGACCTCAGCCACGAACTCCTAGACGAGCTCCCCGCCGTTCAGCACCTGCACTACCTCCGCAAACTGCTCGTCCTCGCCGACGTGCTCCCGGCCCGCGACGAGCATCTCGAGCGCACCCGGACCTGGCTCAACCAGACCCTCACCGAGCTACCCCCCGAGCACCGTCAGCTCGTGCAGCCGTTCGGCCTCTGGCACGTACTGCACCGCGCCCGGCGCCGCTCACACCAATCCGGCCCGCGCACCGCCCAAGCCGCAGCCAAAGACCGCCGCTTAATCCACACCGCCGCCGCGTTCCTCGCCTGGCTCGACACGCACAGCCTCACCCTGGCAACGATCAACCAACAGCACATCGACCAATGGATCGACACCGGACCAGCTGCCCGGCACCTGCGACCATTCATCAAATGGACCAACCAACGTCGCCTGACCACCGCGCTCGACGTTCCCAACCGGCCCTCCAGCCTGCCCAACCGCTTCCTCACCGACGAGCAGCGCTGGACACAGCTGCGCCGATGCCTCGACGACACCACCATGCCCACCAACGCCCGCGTCGCCGGTGCCCTGGTCCTGCTCTTCGGCATCGCACTCACACGCGTGCTCAACCTGACCACGACCGACGTCACCTTCAGCAAGGACGTCCCAACCGGTATTACGCTCGGCAGGCAACCAATCCCGCTGCCACCGAAGGTCGCGGCGATCGTCGCCGAGCTCATCAATGACCGCGGCCGTCCAGCCCCGATCCCAGCCCTCTCCAACCACGAGCCGCAGCTGCTCTTCCCCGGCCGGCCAGCCACCACACCGATCACCCTGCAAGCACTCAGCCGAACCCTCACCCGCAACGGGATCACAGCCCACCTAGGCCGCAACGCCGCCATGCTCGACCTCGCCGCTGACATCCCCGCCGCCGTGCTCGCCGACCTCCTCGGCATGAGCGCCAGCACCACCCACAAGTGGAACCGCCTCACCAGCCGCGACTGGACCCACTACCTCCAAGCCCGGACCGACACGACATAGCCCCACCCGGCGTGGTTCACCGACGCGTCCGGGAGTGTTGATCTAACGGTGTTTCCACCTGATCCGTAACACGTTCCCAGGGCCCCGGAGTAGTCCGCGAATGTCCTTTTTGGCCTGACGTCGTCCTGAGGGCCGTGCCCGGATGAGGAGCGAGCACGACACCTGTGGATCATGAAGTTGTCTACGCT
>NZ_JBXUOW010000062.1:0-30475 GCF_057196645.1 Micromonospora sp. ATLC16 | reverse complement strand
GCGGCCGGCTGCTCGGCCGCGGGCTGCTCGGCGGCCGGCTGCTCGGCCGCGGGCTGCTCGGCGGCCGGCTGCTGCTCGTCGGCCTTCTTCGGCTCCTCGAGCAGCTCGCGCTCCCACTCGGCCAGCGGCTCGTCGGTGGCGACACCGGCTTCCGGCTTCTCGTCGCCGCCCCGGCGGCGACCGGAGCGGGCGATCAGGCCGTCGGCCACGGCGGCGGCGACGACCTTGGTCAGCAGCTCAGCCGAGCGGATCGCGTCGTCGTTACCCGGGATCGGGAAGTCGACCTCGTCCGGGTCGCAGTTGGTGTCGAGCACGGCGATCACCGGGATGCCCAGCTTGCGGGCCTCGTCGACGGCGATGTGCTCCTTCTTGGTGTCGACCACCCAGACCGCGGCCGGGAGCTTCTGCATGTCCCGCAGGCCGCCCAGGGTGCGGGTCAGCTTGATCTTCTCGCGGGAGAGCTGCAGGGTCTCCTTCTTGGTGTAGCCGGCGGTGGTGCCGCTGAGGTCACCGAGGGCCTCCAGCTCCTTCATCCGCTGCAGCCGCTTGTACACCGTCTGGAAGTTGGTCAGCATGCCGCCGAGCCAGCGGTGGTTGACGTACGGCTGGCCGACGCGGGTCGCCTGCTCGGCGATCGCCTCCTGCGCCTGCTTCTTCGTGCCGACGAAGAGAATGCTGCCGCCCTCGGCCACCGTGTTGCGCACGAAGTCGTACGCCTTCTCGATGTAGTCGAGGGTCTGGCGCAGGTCGATGATGTAGATGCCGTTACGCTCGGTGAAGATGAAGCGCTTCATCTTCGGGTTCCAGCGCCGGGTCTGGTGCCCGAAGTGAACACCACTTTCCAGCAGCTGACGCATGGTCACGACGGCCATGATTCGCACTCCTAGCGATCCCTGGTTGCCTCGCCCGGCCGGCGGCCGGGCGTCCTGGTGCCCGGTCGTCGGCCATGGTGGGCCCGACCGAGGTCGGGACCAGGGAGGCCGCCGCCACACGACGACTCGTGAGGAGGGCACGCGAGGTCGACCGCACGAGGCGGTCGCCGGTTGCCCAGTGTACGCGCCCTCCCGACCGTTCCACGCACGGGTGCGGCGATGCTCCGCTCAGCCGGCGGCGATCGCGGCCACCAGGAACAGCGCCAGGCCGACCGTCAGGTACGCGGTCGGCGGTCGCAGCCACCCTCGCGCGCCGTCGCTCAACGAGAACCCGGTGGTCCTCAGCCCGTAGAGACCGGCCGCGAAGATCGGCAGCCCGCAGACCAGGAACGTCCCCGCCAGCACGTCCCCGGCGGCAACCGGGTCCACGGTCGCGCCGTGCAGCAGCACCCGCAGCGCGGGCAGCTCGAAGATCACGACCAGCACGGCGAAGATCACCGCGAGCACCGGACGCCGGGTCCGGTAGACGCCGTCCCCGGCCGATGCCCCCGACTGGATGCCACCCACCGGGTGACCGGCTGTCGGGTGACCGGTCACGGCGTCGGCGGGGCCCGACGGGGCCTCGCCCACCGGCGGTTCCGTCCGAGGTGCCACCGACGGCACCGGCCCGGTCGGCTGCTCCAACGGGTTGGTCACCTCGGGCCCGCGCTTGGCCTCGACGATCGGGTATCCGGCCAGCGCGGCGCGGGTCGGCTCCGTCGACACCGGTGCCCCACCGCTGGTCGGGACCACCTCGCGGGCGGCACGCCGGCCGGAGCGGTCGACCGGCAACTCACCGGAGACGTCCGGTTCCGTCGGTTCCGCCCGGCGGGAACGCGACGCCCGGTAGCGCTCGGTCTCCGCCACCACATCCCCGAGCGGGTCCGCCAGCGCACCACGTCGCGGAGAGCCGTACCGGTCGTCGTCGTCACCGCGCTGCTCGGGCACCGCGCGCGACTCGTCACCGGGATAGTGCCCCATTCCCGCCGGACGCCACTGCGGGTCGGCGTAGCCACGGTCATGATCGCCTGGATACCAGCGCGACTCCTGGTCGTCGAAACTGCGTCGTCCGTCCACGCCGGGCACCGTATGCGACCAGCGGTTCGTGCGCCATTCGACCCCGCAGCTGACCAGCACAGAAAGGCCGCTATAGCACATCTAGGACATGATCGTCCGCTCGTCCACACCACCCTCGGCTGTCCACAGGCCAGCGCGGCGGGGTCGCTGCGAGACCCGGTACGGGAGCAGGGTGCCGCTCATGACCAAGCGGAACCAGGCGATCGGCGGGTACGGGGAACGCTGCGCCGTACGGCACCTGATCGAAGCGGGACTACGCCCGGTTGCCCGCAACTGGCGCTGCCGCACCGGAGAGATCGACATCATCGCCTGGGACGGGCCGGTGCTCGCCTTCTGCGAGGTGAAGACCCGGCGCACCGCGACCTTCGGCAGCCCCGCCGAGGCGGTGGTGCCCCGCAAGGCCCGCCGACTGCGGGGGCTCGCCGCCGCCTGGCTCGCCGCCACCGGCACCACCGCCGACGAGGTGCGCTTCGACGTCATCGCGGTGCTGCTGCCCCGCCTCGGTCGGGCGCAGGTCGAGCACGTCAAGGACGCCTTCCGGTGAGCGGGCGCAGCGAGCGGATCAGCCGGCCCGGTCCGTTGGTGTCTCGTCGCGGCACCGCACGCGTCGAGGTGACGCGGTGAGTTACGCCCGGGTGCTCTGCGTCGGTCTGGTCGGGGTGACCGGGCAGTTGGTGGAGGTGGAGGTGGACCTCGCGGCCGGCCTGCCCGGAGTGGTGATCTCCGGCTTGCCCGACACCGCCCTGCACGAGGCGCGCGACCGGGTCCGGGCCGCGGTGGTCAACTCCGGCCAACGGTGGCCGAACCGCCGGATCACCCTCAACCTGCTGCCGGCCACCCTGCCGAAATTCGGTTCGGCGTTCGACCTGGCGATCGCGGTGGCGCTGCTCGGTGGCTCCGGCGAGCTTCCGCTGTTGCCGTTGGACGGCGTGGCGGTCCTCGGGGAGTTGGGCCTGGACGGCACGGTGCGACCGGTCCGGGGCGTACTGCCGATGGTCGCCGCGGCGGCGAAGGCCGGCGTCCGACGGGTGATCGTCCCGGCCGGCAACACCGCCGAGGCGGCGGTCGTCCCCGGGCTGCTGGTACGCGGCGTGGACACCCTGCACCGGCTGGTCGCCTTCGTTCGCGACGGCACACCGCTGATCGAGCCGCCGGTCGACGCTCCGCCGCCGGCCGCGCCCGGTCCCGAACTGGCCGAGGTCGCCGGGCAGGGTCTGGGTCGCCGCGCGCTGGAGGTCGCCGCCGCCGGCGGCCATCACCTGGCGCTGATCGGGCCGCCGGGGGCGGGCAAGACGATGCTCGCCGAGCGCCTGCCGTCGATCCTGCCGGAACTGGACGACGAGGCCGCGCTGGAGGTCACCGCGCTGCACTCGATCGCCGGTCTGTTGCCGGCGGGTGGTCGGTTGATCCGGCGCCCACCGTTCCAGGCACCTCATCACACCGCGACCGTTCCCTCGATCGTCGGTGGCGGGTCAGGGCTCGCCCGGCCCGGTGCGATCTCGCTCGCCCACCGCGGGGTGCTGCTCATGGACGAGGCACCCGAGTTCAGCAAGGCGGCACTGGAGGCGCTGCGTCAGCCGTTGGAGCACGGCCGGGTGCTGCTGGCCCGCAGCCGGGGCAGCGCCGAGTTCCCGGCCCGCGCCCAACTGGTCATCGCGGCCAACCCCTGCCCGTGTGCGAACCCGGCCGGCGACGACCGCTGCGAATGTCCCCCGCTGGCCCGCCGCCGTTACCTGGGCCGGCTCTCCGGTCCGCTGCTCGACCGGATCGATCTCCAGGTGCGGCTGCCACCGATGCGCGCCGCCGAGCTGATGGAGACGACCAGTCACGAGTCGTCAGCGGTGGTCGCCGGGCGGGTGGCGGCGGCACGGGTGGCGGCGGCCGAACGCTGGGCACCGCTGGGTCGGCGGCTCAACGCCGAGATACCCGGCCCGGACCTGCGTCGGGCCCCGTGGCGGCTGCCCGGCCCGGTCACCGCCGAGCTGCGGAACCGGCTCGATTCCGGGTCGCTCTCCGCCCGCGGCTTCGACCGGGTCGTCCGACTCGCCTGGACGATCGCCGACCTCGACGGGCGGGCACGGCCGAACGCGGGAGACGTCGGCGAGGCCATCGCGCTCAGGACGGGAGAGAGCACATGAGCACCCACGAGGAGTTGACCCTGGCACGGGTGGCGTTGACCTGGCTGGCCGAGCCGGGTACTCGGTCGGTGCACGGGCTGGTCGACGAGTACGGGCCGGTGGGCGCACTGGACCTGTTGCTGGACGGCGGGGCACCGCAGCAGGCGCTACGCGAGTCCGTGGCGGCGCGCAGCCGGGCAGGTGACGCCAGGGTGGTCGCCGCCGAGGCGCTGCACCGTGCCGACCGGCTCGGTGTCCGGATCGTCATCCCCGGCGACGACGAGTGGCCCGGGACGGTGGAGCAGCTACGCACGCTCCGCCTGACCGACGCCCGTCGCCGGGTGGACGTCGAGACCGCACCGCCGCTCTGCTTCTGGGTACGCGGCTCGTGGCCACTGGCCGAGGCGCTGGACCGGTCCGTGGCGGTGGTGGGATCCCGAGCCGCCACCGCGTACGGCACCCACATCGCCACGGATCTGGGCTACGGCCTGGCCGACCGGGACTGGACCGTCGTCTCCGGCGGCGCGTTCGGCATCGACGCCGCCGCACACCGTGGCGCGCTGAACGCCGGCGGTCTCACTGTCGCGGTGCTGGCCTGCGGTGTGGACCGCGCATACCCGATGGGCAACGCGGCGCTGTTCGACCGGATCGCCGACACCGGCCTGCTGGTCAGTGAGTGGCCGCCGGGCGCGGAGCCGCTGCGCCCCCGCTTCCTCATCCGCAACCGGGTGATCGCGGCGGGCACCCGGGGTACCGTGCTGGTCGAGGCGGCGGCCCGCAGCGGCGCGACGCAGACCACCCGGCGGGCCATCGCCCTGCGGCGACCGGCGATGGTGGTGCCGGGCCCGGTCACCTCGGCGATGTCGGTCGGTGCCCACGAGTTGCTTCGGGAGCACCCGGAGGCGCGACTGGTGACCGGCCTCGCCCAGGTGCTGGAGGAGGTGGGTCGGATCGGCGAGTTGGCTCCGGTGCCGCGTGGGCCCGAACGCCCCACCGATCTGCTCGACGACGACGCCCGGTCGATCGTGGAGGCGATGCCACGACGCGGCCGCATCGGTGTGGATGCCCTCGCCGCGCGGGCGGGCCTTGCCGTCCGCACGGTGTTGCGCAAACTGCCGCTGTTGGAGGAGTTGGCCCTGGTGGTGCGCAGGGAAGACGGTTACGCCATGGTCACGCCGAGCCGGCCGAGCATGCCGGCCCAGCCCGGCCCGGCCGCGCCGGCGAGCAGGCCGATCGGCGGTGACGCCCCACCTTCCGCCTGACCACGTCCGGTTGAGCGCGCCGCCTGTTCGCCGTCCGGGCGTCCCGATCGTAGGGTGTTCCCGTGGGCAGCATCGGCGGGCAGCGGCGGGCCGCCAGCAGCACCCGGGCGATGCACGACGCGCTGCCGGCGCCGCTGCGGGACGCGGTGGACGAGTTCGCGGGGTACCTGGCCTCGGTCCGCAATCGCTCGACACACACCGTGCGGGCGTACGTCGCCGATCTGGTGTCGCTGTTGGATCACGCTGGACGGATGGGTTGCACCGAGGTGGCCGAGCTGAGCCTCGACACGGTACGCAGTTGGCTGGCCCGGCAACGCACGACCGGCGCCACCCGCACCTCGCTGGCCCGCAGGGCCGCCACGGCCCGGACCTTCAGCGCCTGGGCTCACCGGCAAGGGCTGCTGCCCACCGACGTCGCTGCCACGCTGGCCAGCCCTCGACCGCGCCGGACGCTGCCCACGGTGCTTCGTCCCGAGCTGGCGGCGCTGCTCGTCGAAAAACCCGCCCGCCATCCGGCCATGCCGCCGCCCAGCGGGCCGGCATCCGCCACCGATCCGGCGACCGCCGAAGGCTCACCCGCCACCGGCACGTCCGACAGCGCCACACAGGCGGTACGGCTCCGCGACCGGATGCTGCTCGAACTGCTCTATGGCACCGGGGTACGGGTCAGCGAGGTGTGCGGGATCGACATGGCCGACGTGGACCAGGATCGACGGGTCGTCCGGGTGCACGGTAAGGGTGGGCGGGAGCGGACGGTGCCGTACGGGCTGCCCGCGCAGCGCGCCCTCGATGACTGGCTGCGGCACGGGAGGCCGGTGCTGGCGGTCCCCGATTCCCGGGACGCGCTGCTGCTCGGTGCCCGCGGTGGCCGGCTGCATCCGACCACGGCTCGCCGGATCGTCGGTGGCTACGCTCAGGCGGCGGGTCTGCCCCGGACGAGTCCGCACGCGCTGCGCCACTCGGCCGCCACCCACCTGCTCGAAGGCGGGGCAGACCTCCGGGCGGTGCAGGAACTGCTGGGGCACTCCTCATTGGCCAGCACCCAGATCTACACACATGTCTCGGTGGAACGGCTCCGGGCCGCCTACCGTCAGGCCCACCCGCGCGCCTGACAGCCCGGCGAGGCGGGCCGGGGACTGCCAAGACTGACGAGCTAGATGTCTGGGTGACATTTTCATGTCGCCCAGACATCGAAGCGACTAGACAATCGGCTCCCGTGATGCCCTCCACCGCAAGCTCCACCAGGCACGTCGAGGGCGACGGCTACGATGATCAGGTGAGCGTCCCGCCGCCGCCCGAGCCGATCACGGGCGCCCGTCTGCTCTTCTCCCTCGACCCGGCGGTCAGTCATCTCAACCACGGCTCGTTCGGGGCGGTCCCGATCGTGGCGCAGCGGGCCCAGCAACGGCTGCGTGACGAGATGGAGGCCGACCCGCTGCGGTTCTTCACGCAGGGCCTGGTCGACCGGATCGCACACACTCGCCGGCATTTGGCGGGGTTCCTCGGCTCCGATCCCGACGGCACCGCCCTCACCACGAACGCCACCACCGGTGCCGCCGTGGTGCTCCAGTCCCTCGGGCTGCGGTCCGGTGACGAGGTGCTGACCACCGACCACGGATACGGTGCCGTCGATTACTCCATCCGTCGGGAGTGCCGTCGCACCGGGGCGACACACCGGGTTCTGCGGGTGCCGCTGACCGCCACCGACGAAGAGGTGGTGCAGATCGTGCGGGACGGGCTGCGTCCGGGCCGTACCCGCCTGTTGGTGGTCGACCAGCTCACCTCGGCCACGGCCCGGCTGTTTCCGGTCGCCGCTATCGTCGGGGTCGCCGGAGAGCACGGCGTGCCGGTGCTTGTCGACGCCGCGCACGCGCCGGGCATGCTGCCGGCGACGGTGAGCAGCATCGGCGCCGATTTCTGGGTGGGCAACCTGCACAAGTGGGGGTACGCGCCGCGCGGCACCGCCGTGCTCGTGGTGGCAGCCCCGTGGCGGGACCGGATCGAGCCGCTGGTGGTCTCCTGGGAGCAGGAATCGGGGTTTCCGGCCCGCCTGGAGTGGCAGGCCACCTCGGACTACACGTCCTGGCTGAGTGCACCGGCGGGTCTCTACACGCTGCGCAGTCTCGGCATCGACCGGGTACGTGCGCACAACGCCGGACTGGCCGCGTACGGGCAATGGGTGGTGGGCGACGCGCTCGGAGTGCCACCGGCCGACCTGCCCGACCCGGGCGGACCGACGGTCGCCATGCGGCTTGTTCCGTTGCCGGCGGGGCTCGCCACGGCCCTGGACGGTGCCCGGGCGTTGCAGGCCCGGATCGCGGAGCGGCTCGCCACCCAGGTCGCGGTCACGACCTGGGACGGCCGCGGCTGGCTGCGGTTGTGCGGCCAGGTCTACAACGCGCCCGAGGAGTACCAGCGACTGGCGGTCGGGCTGCCCGGTCTGCTCGCCCAGCGGTGAGCGGACGCACGCGCGGCGACGGTGACGTCAGCGACGGGCAGCAGTCGGACCCGGCCGAGACCGAGCAGGGCCAGCGGGTCGAGGTAGTCGTCTCCCTGGCGCAGTCCCCAGTGCAGGCACGCGGCGGCGGGACACCCGGCGTGGCCGGGCAGCAGCGTGCCCAGGGGCGCCCCGGCCGGCACCACCGTGCCCACCGTGACGGCGGGTTGAACTGGTTCGTGGGTGGTCCGTAGGCCGTCGGCGTGGCCGACGGTGACCACCGGCCGGTCGGCGACCATGCCGGCGAACAGGACCGTGCCGGCACCGGCCGCCCGGATCGTGGCGGCGGCCGGGGCGAGCAGGTCGACTCCCCGATGACCGGCCAGCCACGGCCGGGGCGGCGGGTCGAACCGGCGAACCGGTCGTGGCACACCGTCGACCGGCCACCTGAACCGCCCGATGCCACCAGCGCCCGCCTGCGGTGCGGCCACCGAGAACGATCTTTGGCTGGGCACGGCCACACCGCCCGCCGATCCGGATGGTGTCAGCAGCAGGAGCGTCGTGAGTCCGCCAAGTATCGGCATCCGTGGTCGCATACCGTCGAGCCTGGCCAGGCCCTTCGACCTTCGCCGCCCCGGACGGTCGAGCTGTGGATGACCGGACATCCTGTGGACAGTCCACGCACGAGCCGATGATCTGCTACGAGCGGCCGTCGGGCCTCGACCATCGGTAGGAACACAGTGGACGGGAGATGCGGTCGATCATGGCGTATGGGGGTCCGCCGTCGCCGCACTCAGCCGTTGAACGGCTCAGCCACCGAAGCCGGAGTCGGCGGGCAGGGAGATGTCCGGCTTCTCCAGCTCCTCGACGTTCACGTCCTTGAACGTCATTACCCGGACATTCTTCACGAACCGGGCGGGGCGGTACATGTCCCAGACCCAGGCATCGTGCATCTCGACCTCGAAGTAGACCTCGCCGTCGGAGTTACGGACGTGCAGGTCGACCTGGTTGGCCAGGTAGAACCGGCGCTCTGTCTCCACCACGTAGGAGAACTGACGGACGATGTCGCGGTACTCCCGATAGAGCTGGAGCTCCATCTCGGTCTCGTACTTCTCGAGATCTTCCGCGCTCATCGCACTCCGCCTTCCATGACCACATCTTCCCCCACCGGCGCCGGAGGCCGAGGCTGCTCGCCCAACGCCACGCCGACGGTACCTCCTGCCGCGCCCGAGCGCCCCATCGGCTCTTCCCGGCTTGCGCCCAGCGGTCGCCGGGAGCGGGGGGGCCGGTCGTCGAGCCCGGATACGGCGGCCACGTTCACGTACGAGAAACGGTGTTCCCGGCACGGCCCGCGCTCACGCAGCGCGGCGGTGTGCTCGGCGGTGATGTACCCCTTGTGCTCGGCGAACCCGTAGCCGGGATGCTCGGCGTCCAGATCGACCATGATCCTGTCCCGGGTGACCTTCGCCAGCACACTCGCCGCCGCCACGCAGGCGGCCACCCGGTCACCCTTCCACACCGCGAGCCCGGGCACACCCAGGCCGTCGACGCCGAACCCGTCGGTCAGCACGTACTCCGGCCGGACCGTCAGCGAGGCCAACGACCGGCGCATCGCGGCCAGATTGCACACGTGCAGCCCTCGGGCGTCGACCTCGTCGGCCGGGATGACCACCACCGCGTACGCCAGCGCGCGCTCGACGACCTCGTCGTGGATCCGTTCCCGGCTGGCCGGGGTCAGCAGCTTGGAGTCGGCCAGCCCGTCGATCTCACCCCGCCGGCCCTCCGGCAGCACCACGGCGGCGGCGACCAGTGGCCCCGCGCAGGCACCACGGCCGGCCTCGTCGGCACCGGCGACGTAGCGGAAACCACGCCGTTGCAGGGCCCGCTCCAACGCGTAGAGCCCGGCCTCCCGGCGTACCACGGTGCGTGGTGGAGTCAGCATGCCCGTCCCTCGATGACAGCCGTCGTACCGGCCAACGCGCGGGCCAGCACCTCTGCAAGGCCAAGTGGATAGCAGCGCTCCCCGGTGCCGCGCAACTCGTCCGCCGACCACCATCGGTGACCGTCGACGCTGCCCCGCTCCAACTCGCTGAACCCCGCCGTGTCGACCTCGTGCGCCACCACCCGTACCAGGAAGAACTGCTGCTCCTGCCGGTACCAGACGCCGTCGAAGGAGAACTCGATGAGGTCGGCGTGCACCGGCTGGCCGACGTCGGTCACGGTCAGCCGCAGCCCGGTCTCCTCGGCCAACTCGCGGACCGCGCCCTCGGCGTACGTCTCACCCGGGTCCAGTCCCCCGCCGGGGGTGAACCACCACCGACCGCGTTCCGGGCGAGCGGGGTCGGAACCGCGGAACAGCAGCAACCGACCGACCGCGTCAACCAGCAGGACGCGAGCGGCACACCTCGGGGTGTAGACGGTCACCGCACCAGACTGCCAGACTCCTGCGACGTCGCCCACGCCCCGGCACGACCGGCGCTGCCCGTCGTCGGCGGGCAGCGGAGCGGCCCTGGTCAGGACTTCGGAATCGCGTCGAACTCGTCCGGCACGCTCAGGATCCGGGCCCGGTCGAACGGCCAGAAGATGGTGAAGGCGCGCCCCACCACGGCGTCCTCGCGGATGGTGGCCGACTGGATGTTCTGCCCCGACTGCTGGTAATGCTCCAGCGAGTCGCCGGAGGCGGACCGGTGGTCGCCCATGACCCAGATCCGACCCTCGGGCACCTGCACGTCGAACTCCTGGTCCGCCGGCCTGTCCCGCTGACCGTCGACGGAGAAGATGTACGGCTCGTCCAGCGGTACGCCGTTGATCAGCAGGCGGTCCTGGTCGTCGCAACAGACCAACCGGTCGCCACCGACGCCGATCACCCGCTTGATGAAGTCCTCCCCCGCCGGATTGCCACTCCACTCCAGCGGCGCCTTGAAAACGATCACCTCGCCGCGATGCGGCGATCGAGTGTGGTAGACGAGCTTGTTGACCAGCACCCGATCGTCGATCTTGAGAGTGTTCTCCATGGACGGCGAGGGGATGAAGAAGGTCTGCAGTACGAAGGCACGTACCAGTACCGCGACCAGGATCGCCACCCCGAGAAGGATGGGCAGTTCCTTCCAGAACGAGTGGCGCGGCTTGTCGGTCTGCTCGTCAATCACGGGAGGAGCCTACGTTGCCCGACCGAGCGCCACCGTCCGGAACGCGCGAGAACGGATAGTGCGGCCGTAATCGGGAGGAGCAGGGCGACACCCCCCTCGGGGTCGGGGCGTACCGGGGCCGCGCCACCCACCGTCGGGGGCGGGGCAACGGTGGCGAAGGTCTCGGGGATCGGCAGCGAATGCCACCGGTCGGACGGCCAGACCACCGCGAATGCCCGCCCGACCACGTTGTCGATCGGTACGGTGCCCTGGCATCGCGCGTCCAGCGAGACCTGCCGGTGGTCGCCGAGGACGAACATGTGACCGGGCGGTACGACGATCTCCTCGAACCGCCGGGAGCGGCACTCCTGCGGATTCGGTGGGACATCCAGTGGCGAGTCCCGCAGCACGTAGGCCGACTCGTCCAACGGCGTGCCGTTGACCAGCACCCGTCCCTGGTCGTCACAGCAGCTCACCCGGTCTCCGGGCAGCGCGATCACACGCTTGATGAAGTCCTTCTCGCCCGGACGGCCGACGCCGATCAGATCACCGACGGTGCGGCCCAGCTTGTCGGCGAAGGTGGTGGGCGGCTGCGCATCCACCTGCGGAACCCACTGGTCGGTGCCCCGGAACACCACCACCTCGCCCCGCTGCGGGTTCCGGATGTTGTAGACGACCTTGTTGACCACCACCCGGTCACCGACGAGCAGGGTGTCTTCCATCGACCCGGAGGGGATGAAGAACGCCTGGAGGAGGAAGGTGCGGATCAGCACCGCCAGGCAGAAGGCGACGATGAGCAGCAGTGGTAGCTCCTGCCAGAGCGGCATCTGCCGCTTACTGCGCCGGGTACGCCGACGCCACGGATCGGCCGCGCCGCTGTCGTCAAGCGCCTGTACCACGCTCACTCCCCGGTCCGCAGAAACAACTACCGCCCGGGAACCTCGTCGAGGCTCCCCGGGCGGTAGTGGAGGTCACCCGCCACACAGGAGGCGAGTGACCGCCGCGCTGCGCCCGTACGACCAGGGTAGTGCTGACTGGGCCGTACGGCATACGCGCAGCTTGGGCGGCGTGGCGTAGCGCGATGTCAGCTCGGCTGCTTCTCGCGCAGCTCCTTGATCTTGGCCTTCTTGCCCCGCAGCTCACGCAGGTAGTAGAGCTTGGCCCGGCGGACGTCACCGCGAACCACGACCTCGATCCGGTCGATCGCCGGGCTGTTGATCGGGTAGGTCCGCTCGACGCCGACGCCGAAGCTGAGCTTGCGGACGGTGAAGGTCTCGCGCAGCCCGGCGCCCTGGCGACGGATGACGACGCCCTGGAAGATCTGGACCCGGGACCGGGCTCCCTCAACCACCCGGGCGTGCACCTTGACGGTGTCACCGGCACGGAAGTCGGGCAGGTCGGTGCGCTTCGACTGGGCGTCAAGGGCGTCCAGGATGTTCATCGCTGTGTCCTCGTGAGGCTCACGGCGCACCGTCACTCGGCGCGCGGATGGGTGATACTGATCCCCGGGTGGTGGCCGGTGCGAACCGCCCCCGGTCGGAGATCCTCGCAGCCGCCCACGGGCGCAGACGACTGCGGCAACCCCCCTACTTTGCCACATCCGGTCCGGGCACCTGAAATCCGGTCCGGTCCAACGCCGCCACGTCCCGTTTGTCCAGGCTCTGCGGGTCCAGGCCGGTAAGCATGTCCGGCCGGCGGCGACCGGTGCGGACCAGCGCCTCGTCGCGACGCCAGCGGGCGATCCGGCCGTGGTCGCCGGAGCGGAGCACCTCCGGCACCGGCAGTCCGCGCCAGGTCGCCGGCTTCGTGTACATCGGCGCCTCCAGCAGCCCGTGCGCGTGGGACTCCTCGGCCAGTGAGCCGGCGTTGCCGAGCACCCCCGGCAGCAGCCGGGTCACCGCCTCCAGGATCACCAGCACCGCCACCTCGCCGCCGAAGAGCACGTAGTCACCGAGGCTCACCTCGGTGACCGGCATCCGCGTCGCCGCGTGGTCGAGGACCCGCTGGTCGATGCCCTCGTACCGGCCGCAGGCGAACAGCAGGCGCGGCTCGTCGGCCAACTCGTGGGCCATCGCCTGGGTGAAGGGCACGCCGGCCGGCGACGGCACCAGCAGCCGCGGCGGGGTCAGCTCCGCTGGTGCCAGTGCGTCCAACGCCTCACCCCACGGCTCCGGCCGCATCACCATGCCGGGCCCGCCGCCGTACGGGGTGTCGTCGACGGTGCGATGCACGTCGTGGGTCCAACCCCGCAGATCGTGTACGGCCAACCGCAGGGTGCCGTTGGCCCGCGCCTTGCCGATCAGCGACAGGTCGAGCGGGGCGAAGTATTCCGGGAAGATCGACACGATGTCGACGCGCATCAGGGGGCTCCGCCAACTAGAGATCGAGCAGGCCGCCGGGTGGGTCCACCACGACCCGGCCACCGGCGAGATCGACCTCGGGGACGATCGCCTTGACGAACGGGATCAACGCCGTGTGTCCCTCGGGACGCCGCAGCACCAGCAGATCGGAGGCGGGAGCGTGGTCGATCCGGGCCACCTCGCCCAGCCGCTCGCCGGTCGGCGTGACCACCGCCAGCCCGACCAACTGATGATCGTGGAACTCCTCCGGATCCTCCGGCGAGGCGACGTCGGCGCTGTCCACCGCGAGCAGAGTGCCCCGCAGCGCCTCGGCGACGTCGCGGTCCAGCACCCCTTCGAAGGCGACCAGCAGTCGCTCCTGGTGCCGACGCGCGGACTCGACGGTCAACGTGTCGGGCGTCCGGAACAGCAGACCGGGTGCCTCCGGCACGGGCTGGGCGGCTGTCACCCCCGGCACGGTGCTCAACACCATGCCGGGGGCGAAGCGCGTCTCGGGCTCGTCGGTACGCACCTCCACGGTGACCTCACCGCGGATGCCGTGCGGCTTACCGATCCTGCCGACGATGAGCAGCATCAGTACGAGTCGACGATGTCGACGCGTACGCCGCGCCCACCGATGGAGCCGATCACCTGACGCAGCGCCTTGGCGGTTCGGCCGGACCGCCCGATCACGGTGCCCAGGTCCTCGGGATTCACCCGGACCTCCAGCCGCTTCCCTCGACGGGAATCGACCATCCGGACGCGTACGTCGTCGGGGTGGTCGACGATGCCCTTGACCAGGTGCTCCAACGCCGGCCGCAACGCCATGTCAGGCCTGCTCGCCGGAGTCCGCGGCGGGCTGCTCCTCGGCCTTCGGGGCCTCCTCGGCGGCCTTCGGTGCCTCGGCGGCCTTCGGGGCCTCCTCGACGGCCTTCGGGGCCTCGGCGGCCTTGGCGGCCTTCTTCGCCGGCTTGGCGGGGGTGTCGGCCACACCTGCGGCAGCCTTCGCCTCGGCCTCGTAGGCCGCCTTGCGGTCGGCCCGCTCGGCAGCCACCTTCAGCGGCGGCGGGGCCGGCAGGCCCTTGAACTTCTGCCAGTCACCGGTCAGCTCCAGCAGCCGCTGCACCGCCTCGCTGGGCTGGGCGCCGACGGAGAGCCAGTACTGGACCCGCTCCGACTTGACCTCGATGACCGAAGGGTCCTCCTTCGGCTGGTAGATGCCGACGAACTCGATCGCCCGGCCGTCGCGCTTGGTACGCGAGTCGGCGACGACGATGCGGTACTGCGGGTTGCGGATCTTGCCCATCCGCAGGAGCCGGATCTTTACGGCCACGGTTGTTTCGCTCCTGTTGCGATCTCACCGACCCGGTACGGGTGGTGTGCACGGGTGAGCGCCAACCGGCACAGTGGGGTTGGGCCGGAGACTGCTCGGGTGGACTGGCGACGTGCCCGGGTTAGAGGGCGCCGGACGCGCGCCGGATACCAGCCAGCCATTCTGCCAGACCCCGAGCGGAACGCTCACACCGCACCGGCCGGCATCACCCGAGGCGGGGCTCACGTGACGAAGGACACATCAAATTCGTCAGCGCGCCGGGGGGCGGTCCCAGCCTTCGGGCAGGCGATCGGGAGCTGTCCAGCGCGCCGGCGGGGTGAAGTCGCACCAGGTGCCGTCGAACGGAAAGACTCCCGCCTCGGCCAGTGCGATCACTCGTTTGCCCTCGGCCCGCACCGCCGCCTCGTCGGTCACCCAGTAGTGCTCCGGGTAGGCCAGCCGCTCGACGAACTCGTCCTCGTCCTTCCACTCCCAGTTGCGGTCCGGACGGACCCACACGTCGAGATCCTGGTCGACGATGTCCACGCCGGCCAGCCCGCCGTCGTCCCACCGGACGCCCGACTCCTCCAGGTTGACGTACCAGCCGGCGAAGCGGCCCCGCACGTCGCGGAACCACCAGACGGAGTGAGCCGCGCCGACGGGCAGGAACTTCAGCAACGGTGGACCGTTCCAGCGGCCCTGCGCCAGCCGGTAGGTCGGGGTCAGCCATTCCCGGAAGGGCACCGCCCGCATGCCCAGCCCGGTCTCGTTCACCTCGCCGGCCACCGGCGTGCCCTCGGCCACCCACAGCAGCAGCCCTCGCTCGTCGTCGCTGACCACCCGGGCCGGCCGGACCCAGCCGATCCGCCCCCGCCGCACGTTACGGTGCACGACCAACCGCCCCACCGCAAACCTCACACCCCGACCCTACCCCCACCCCCAGACTCATCCTCAGACTCACCGTTGATCATGAGGTTAGCGGCAGTTCAAGAGATCAACTACGCCGCTGACCTCATGATCGACAAGATGGGCGGGAGGTGTGGGAGGGCAGGATGGGTGGGATGGGACGTGGGAGGGTTAGTAGGCGCGGGCGAGGATGGCGATGAGGTCCGTTTCGGTCTCGGCATCGGGGACGGTGCCGTCGGCACGGACCAGGCAGCGGACGGTGACACCCTGGGCATTGGCCTTCGCCTCGCCGTCGACGCCGACGACGGACCACGGGACACGGGCCCAGCCGGTGGCTGCCGCCTCCAGCGCCTCGTCCAGCGTCGCCACGTCGACCGTGTGCGACTCACGGAAGGCCAGCGCCTCGTCGTGCAGCGCCCGCTGGTCGGCGTCGAGGGCGGCGAGCACCGCACCGACCACGTCCGCCACCGGCGTGGGGGCCTTCGAGCCGTCGGTACGGCGGACCACCACCGCGTTGCCGGTGGCCAGATCGCGGGGGCCGACCTCGACGCGTACCGGATAGCCGCGCAGCTCGGCGTCGACGGCCCGGCGGCCGAACGGGGTGTCGGTGCGGTCGTCGAGCGCGACCCGGACACCGGCGTCGCGCAGCGCGTCGCGCAGCTTGGCCGCCGCCTCGGTGACGCCGTCACCGTCCTTGACCACCATGACGTACGCCTGGGTCGGCGCCAGCCGTGGCGGCACCCGCAGCCCGTTGTCATCGCCGTGGCACATGATCAGACCGCCGAGCATCCGGGTCGAGGTGCCCCAGGAGGTCGTCCAGGCGTGCTCCCGGCCACCTTCGGCCGAGGAGTAGCTGATGTCGAACGCCTTGGCGAAGTTCTGGCCCAGTTCGTGGCTGGTACCGAGCTGGAGCGCCTTGCCGTCGCCCATCATGCCTTCGCAGGTGTAGGTGGCGGTCGCCCCGGCGAAACGCTCGCGGGCGGTCTTGAGCCCGACCACCACCGGGATGCCGAGCACGCTCACCATCAGGTCCTCGTACGCGTCGTGCAGGATCTTGCGGGCGTAGGCGCGCGCGTCCTCCCGGGTGGCGTGCGCGGTGTGCCCCTCCTGCCAGAGGAACTCGCTGGTCCGCAGGAACACCCGGGGGCGCAGCTCCCAGCGGACCACGTTGGCCCACTGGTTGAGCAGCAGCGGCAGGTCCCGGTAGGAATCGATCCACTTGGCCATGAACTCGCCGATGACCGTCTCGCTGGTGGGCCGCACCACCACCGGTTCGGCGAGCTGCTTGCCACCACCGTGAGTGACCACGGCCAACTCCGGGGAGAAGCCCTCCACGTGCTGGGCCTCGCGCTTGAGGTAGCTCTCCGGGATGAACAGCGGGAAGTACGCGTTCTCCGCCCCGGCGGCCTTGATCCGGTCGTCCATCTCGGCCTGCATCCGCTCCCAGATGGCATAGCCGGCCGGTCGGATCACCATGGTCCCTCGCACCGGCCCGTTGTCGGCCAGCTTCGCCTTGGCGATCAGATCCTGGTACCAGCGAGGAAAGTCCTCTGCCCGGGGAGTAAGCACGCGCGCCATGACCGCACATCCTATGCGCCCACCCTCCGCCACCCCCGCCCAACCCACCCCCCACCGCCGAGCCCACCCCTCCGCGTTGATCAAGAGGTTTGCGTCGCCCGAGGGCTCGGAACCCGACGCAAACTTCTTGATCAACGCAGGCGGGCGGCAGGGGTTCAGGGCAGGGGGTGGCCGCGGAGGATCAGGTGGGTGGGGATGCGGAGGGCGTTGAGGTCCCGGCGGGGGTCCTGGGGGTAGATGGCGAGGTCGGCCAGGCCGCCTTCGACGAGGCCGGGAAGGCCGAGCCAGGCGCGGGCACCCCAGGAGGCGGCGGCGAGCACGTCCAGGGCGGACATGCCGGCCTGCTCGTGCAGCAGGAGCATCTCCTCGACGGCGAGGCCGTGGTCGATGCCGCCACCGGCGTCGGTGCCGACGTAGATCGGCACACCGGCCTCGTACGCGGACCGCACCACCTGCGGGAAGCGGTCGCGCAGGGCGAGCATGTGTTCGGCGTACCCGGGGAACTTGGCCCGGGCCTGGTCGGCGATGTGGCCGAAGGTGCGGATGTTGATCATCGTGGGGACCAGCGCGGTGCCCTGCCGGGCCATCAGGTCGATCAGGTCGAGACTGAGCCCGGTGCCGTGCTCGACCGAGTCCACCCCGGCCCGCACCATGATCTCCACCGCCGACTCGCTGAAGGTGTGCACGGCGGCGCGTACCCCGGCGGCGTGGGCGGCGGCCACGGCGGCGGTCATCGTGTCGGCGTCCCAGGCCGGCGCCAGGTCACCGACGCCCCGGTCGATCCAGTCCCCGACCAGCTTCACCCAGCCGTTGCCGGCGGCGGCCTGCTCCGCCACGGTGGCGGCCACCTCGGCGGCGCCGACCTCCACGCCGATGTCGCGCAGGTACCGCTTGGGCGGCGCCACGTGCCGGCCGGCGCGGACCAGCCGGGGCAGGTCGGGTTCGTCGTCCAGTTCCGGGTACGGGAAGGGCGAGCCCGCGTCCCGTAGGGCCAGGACACCGGCGTCCCGGTCGACCCGCGCCAACGCGCGCGCCTGGTCCAGCGAGGTGATCGGTGTCCCGCCCCGGGCGATGCCGATGTGGCAGTGCGCGTCCACCAGGCCGGGCAGGATGAAACCGCCGTCGGCGACCGTCTCCGCGCCGGGCACCGGTTCGAAGGTGACCCGGTCGCCGACCAGCCACAGGTCGCGTACCTCGTCGTCGGGCAGGAGCACACCGCGCACATGCAGAGCCATGCGCACAGTCCTACCCGATCACTGCCCGTCGCGCGCCAGAAGCCCCGCCCGCCGGGCGGTCAACGCAGGCAGGTCGACGCGGTCACGGAAGGTCGAGCCGGGTGAGACGACCTCGACGGCGAGCAGCGCGTCCCCGACCGGGACGGGCGAGCGGTTGGCGTGCTCACGACGGATGGCGACCACGTCGGGTCGGGGTTCGTTGCGCCTGTCGATCCGCATCGACAGGTCGATGGTGCCACCCACCGTCACCGACACGCTCAGCGCGGCGGCTTGCCGTCCTTGCCGAACTTGTTGAAGTCGATCTTCGGCAGCTTGAAGCCGGGCGGCAGGCCCTGACCGGCGGCCAGGTCGTCGGGGCTCATCCCGGGCGGCAACTGCGGCATCCCGCCCGGGAAGCCACCCTGCACGCCCCGGGTGCCGGCGCCGCTGCGCGGCCGGTTGCCACCCTTGGTGCCCTTGCGCTTGTTCTTCGGCGACTTGGTCGCCTTGCGCCGCCCGGCACCGGGCAGGCCCATCATCCCGCCCATCTGCTTCATCATCTTCTGCGCGTCGGTGAAGCGGTTGAGCAGCTGGTTGACGTCCATCACGGTGACTCCGGAGCCGTTGGCGATCCGGGCCCGCCGGGAGCCGTTGATGATCTTCGGGTTGGTGCGCTCGGCCGGGGTCATCGACCGGATGATCGCGGTGATCCGGTCGAAGTGCTTGTCGTCCAGCTCGGCGAGCTGGTCCTTGACCTGCCCCATGCCCGGCATCATGGCCAGCACGTTGGCGATCGGCCCCATCCGGCGTACCGCGATGAGCTGGTCGAGGAAGTCCTCCAGGGTGAACTGCTCGCCGCCCATCAGCTTGGCGGTCATCTTCTCCTTCTGATCGGTGTCGAAGGCCGCCTCGGCCTGCTCGATCAGAGTGAGAACGTCGCCCATGCCGAGGATCCGGCTGGCCATCCGGTCGGGGTGGAAGACGTCGAAGTCCTCCAGTTTCTCGCCGGTGGAGGCGAACAGGATCGGCTGCCCGGTCACCTCGCGGACCGACAGCGCGGCACCACCACGGGCGTCGCCGTCGAGCTTGGAGAGGACCACGCCGGTGATGCCGACGCCGTCGCGGAACGCCTCGGCCGTCCGCACCGCGTCCTGGCCGACCATCGCGTCGATGACGAAGACGACCTCGTCCGGGTTGACCGCGTCACGAATGTCGGCGGCCTGCTGCATCATCTCCGCGTCGATGCCGAGCCGGCCGGCGGTGTCGACGATGACGACGTCCCGGGCGGCCCGGCGGGCGTGCTCGATGGAGGACTTCGCCACCTGCACCGGATCACCGACGCCGTTGCCGGGCTCCGGGGCGTACACCTCGACACCGGCGCGGCCACCGAGCACCTGGAGCTGCCCGACGGCGTTGGGCCGCTGGAGGTCGGCGGCGACCAGCAGGGGCTGGTGACCCTGGGCCTTGAGCCAGCGGGCCAACTTGCCGGCGAGCGTGGTCTTACCGGAGCCCTGGAGGCCGGCCAGCATGATCACCGTCGGTGGCTGCTTGGCGAACTGGAGCCGCCGGCCCTCGCCGCCCAGCACGGCGACGAGTTCCTCGTTGACGATCTTGACGATCTGCTGGGCCGGGTTGAGCGCCTGGGAGACCTCCGCGCTACGCGCCCGCTCCTTGACGTTCGCGATGAAACCCTTGACCACTGGCAGCGCGACGTCCGCCTCCAGCAGCGCGAGGCGGATCTCGCGCGCGGTGGCGTCGATGTCGGCGTCGGTGAGACGTCCCTTGCCGCGGAGCTTGGTGAAGATCCCGGAGAGGCGGTCACTCAAGGTGTCAAACACGCGAACATCCCGTTTGTCAGTGTTCCGATGAGCACGAACGAGGCCGGGTGAGCTGTCCGACCACCGCTAGGGTAGCCCGCCGCCCCCATACCCGCTCCCGCCCGCCCGGCCCCCGCGGGAGCCCGGGCGTCAAGATCTGTGGCAGTTCGGGTGTCCGACACGCCGATCAGTCGACCCCTTCACTGCCACGAATCGGTACGGGAGTCGCGGCGGGTTACACGGCGGCGAGGACGGCCGCCTCCAGGCGGGCCCGTTCCTCCTCCGGAGGCCAGCCACCGACCAGGTAGAAGGCGTCGACCACGTCGCCGCCGAGCGTGGCGATCCGGGCCGCCCGGACCTGGGCGCCGGCCGCGTCGAGCGCGCTGGTCACCCGGTAGAGCAGGCCGGCGGCGTCGGCGGCACGCAGTTCCAGCAGCACCGCGTCGGTGGCGGCGTCCCGGTGCCAGACCACCCGCGGTTGGGCCCCGGCCCCCCGTGCGGCCAGGGCCCGACCGCGTAGCCGCTGGGTCACCGACACGTCACCGCGCACCGCGCGGCGCAGGTCGGCGCTCAGCGCCACCGGATCCGGGGCCAGTCCGTAGCGCGGCTGCACCCGGCACTGCACCAGGGCCCGCCCGTCCACCGTCGAGGCGTCCGCGGCGAGCACTTCCAGCCGGTGCAGGGCCAGGCAGCCGGCCACCGTCGCGAGCAGGCCCCGACGATCGGCCGCGGCCACCGCCACCCCGTCCCCGGTCAGGTGTACGACCGGCAGTGGCCCGGCCACCAGCGCCGGGTCCGGTGCCGGCGGGGCGGGTACGTCGCCCGTGTCGAGGGTGGTGCGGACCCGGGCGACCAGCTCGGCGACCAGCCGGCCCTTCCAGTCCGACCAGGCGGCTGGGCCGGTGGCGGCGGCGTCGGCGCGCACCAACGCGTACAGCAGGTCGAGAGTGGTGACGTCGCCGACCGACTCGGCCACCCGGGCGATGGTGACCGGATCGGACAGATCCCGTCGGGTGGCCACCTCGGGCAGCACCAGGTGCAGCCGGACCAGCGTGCCGATCAGCGTCGCCTCGGTGGCCGGCAGGCCGATCCGGGTCGCGATCCCCTCGGCGATCGGCGCGCCCACCACGCTGTGGTCACCGGGGAGCCCCTTGCCGACGTCGTGCAGCAGCGCACCGAGCAGGAGCAGGTCGGGGCGATCCACGTCGCGGGTCTGCCGGCTGGCCTCGGCGGCCGTCTGCACCAGGTGCCGGTCCAGGGTGAACCGGTGCACCGGGTTGTGCTGGGGGAGGCTGCGCAGCCGGGTCCACTCCGGCAACCAGCCGTCGATCAGCCCGTACCGGTCGCAGGTCTCCCAGGCCGGGATCATGCCGGCCCCGGCACCGAGCAGCGTGGTCAGGGCGGCGCGGGCCTCGGCCGGCCAGGGCGTCGGCAACGGCGGGCAGTACGCGGCCAACCATTCGCAGGTGGCCCGGGCGATCGGCAGCCCGGTGGACGCCGCGGCGGCGGCCACCCGCAGCGACAGGCTGGCGTCGGGGCGGGCGCCGATGGCGGTGCGGGCCAGCACCAGTTCGCCGTCGTGCTCGACCACGTCCCGGGCGACCGGGCGGCGCAGCGGCCTTCCGTCGGCGCCCCGCCGACGACCGGAGCGCAGCCGGTCGGCGGCACGGAAGGCGTCGTCCAGGGCGTGGCTGACGGTCCGGGCGTCACCGGCGACCCGCCGCAGCAGGGTGTCGCCGTCGCCGTCCTCGGGACGCGGCGCAGGGTCGGACCGCTGGTCCGGTGACGTGCCGGTCGGCTGCGGCGGCACCCCGCCCGGCGGGACGCCCTCGGCACCGCCGGTTGGCGTCCGGCGCAGACCGAGCAGGGCGGCCACCCCGTCGCGTTCCTGGGCGAGCAGCCGGTCGACGCGTCGGCCGACCTGCTGGTGCAACGCGTCCCGGGTGTCCAGCAACCGCAGGTGTGCGGCGTGCACGGCAGGTCGTAGCGCGTCGGTGATCCCGGCGGTGGCGATGGCACGCAGGATGCCGACGTCACGCAGCCCCCCGGCCGCCTCCTTGAGGTCGCCCTCCAACAGGTGGGCCAGTTCGCCGTGGGCCTGCCAGCGGGCGGCGGTGCTCTCCCGCAGCGGCGCGAGCTGGCGGACGACGGTGCGCCGCCAGTGGTCGGTCGCGCTGCTCGCCAGCGTGTCCGCGAGGTCCGGGTCACCGGCGACGAGCCGGGCGTCGAGCAGCCCGAGGGCCACCTTGACGTCGTCCTGGGCGACCGACAGCGCCTCGGCGACGGTCCGGACCGAGTGGTCCAGCCGCAGCCCGGCGTCCCAGATCGGATACCAGAGGGCGGCGGCCAGTTCGTCGATACCGGGCACCCCGGCGTGCACCAGCACCAGATCGAGGTCTCCGTAGGGAGCACACTGCCGCCGGCCCAGTCCGCCCACCGCGAGCAACGCGACGCCCGGCCGGTCCGGCAGCAGCCGGGCCAACCAGGCGTCGTACGCGTCGGCCCGGGCCCGACGCGCCGTCGCGCCGACGCCGGCCGGTGCGCCGACGACCTCGTTGACCAGGAAGTCAGCGCTACCCGGGGGTTCCGAGGCTGTCCTACTGGTCAACGAGGTCATCGATCAGCGCCCTACAGTGCGTCCAGGCCGCGCTCGCCGGTGCGGACCCGGACGACCTCCTCGACGGCGGTCACCCAGACCTTGCCGTCGCCGATCTTGCCCGTCCGGGCGGCCGATACGACGGCGTCGACGATCTTCTCGACGTCGATCTCGTCGGTGAGCACCTCCACCCGGATCTTGGGCAGGAACTCGACGGTGTACTCGGCGCCCCGGTAGACCTCGGTGTGGCCCTTCTGCCGCCCGTAGCCCTGGACCTCGCTCACCGTCAGACCGGCCACGCCCAGCGTGTGCAGGGCCTCCTTGACGGCGTCCAACTGGTGCGGCTTGATGACCGCGGTCACCAGCTTCATGTCCAACCCCTCCATTCCCGAAACGTTAGCCGGCGACCTTTTCGCTTACCGGTTCGGTGGGCTCGGTCCTCGACGACGCCGACGTGCCGATGCCCGCGGCGGCGAACGCGCCACCGCCACCACCCGTGGAGCTGAACTCGTACGCGCTCTCCGCGTGCTCGGCACCGTCAATGCCGTCGACCTCGGCGTCGGCGCTGGTGCGGAAGCCGATGGTCTTGTCGATCACGAAGCCGATGAGGTACGCGACCACGAACGAGTACGCCAGCACGGCGACCGAACCGAGGGCCTGCTTGCCCAGCAGCGTGACGCCGCCACCGTAGAGCAGACCGTCGTTGCCCTCACCGGCCAGCACCTCCATCGCCAGGAAGCCGATGAGAAGCGAGCCGATGATGCCGCCGACCATGTGCACGGCGACCACGTCGAGCGAGTCGTCGTACTTGAGGCGGTACTTAAGGCCGACGGCCAGCGCGCAGACGACACCGGCGATGACGCCGAGCGCGATGGCGCCGAGCGGCTCCAGGAAGGCACAGGCCGGGGTGATGGCGACCAGGCCGGCGATGGCGCCGGACGCCGCACCGAGGGTGGTCGGCTTACCGTCGCGGAGCTTCTCCACCACCAGCCAGCCGAGCACCGCGGCGGCGGTGGCGACCTGGGTGTTGATGAAGGCGATCGCGGCGGTGCCGTTGGCGGCCAGCGCCGACCCGGCGTTGAAGCCGAACCAGCCGAACCACAGCAGGCCGGCGCCGAGCAGCACCATCGGCAGGTTGTGCGGCTTGAAACTGTCCTTCGGCCAGCCGACCCGGCGGCCGAGGACCAAGGCCAGGGCCAGGGCCGCGGCACCGGCGTTGATGTGCACCGCGGTGCCGCCGGCGAAGTCGAGCACACCCAGCTCGAAGATCCAGCCACCGCCCCACACCCAGTGCGCCACCGGGAAGTAGACCAGGGTGGCCCACAGGCCGGCGAAGAGCAGCCACGGGCCGAACCGGGCCCGGTCGGCGATCGCGCCACTGATCAGCGCGACGGTGATCACGGCGAACATCAGCTGGAAACCGGCGAACAGCAGGTCGGGGATGCCACCCTCGGTCCCGCTCTCCAGCATGCCGCGCAGCCCGGCGGCGGAAAGATCACCAGTGATCCCGCCGACGTCCTCACCGAACGCGATGCTGTAGCCGTAGAACACCCACAACAGGCTGACCAGGCCGATCGCCCCGAAGCTCATCATCATCATGTTGAGCACGGACTTGGACCGGGTCATGCCCCCGTAGAACAGCGCCAGGCCGGGCGTCATGAGCAACACCAGCGCGGCTGAAGTCAAAATCCAGGCGGTGGCACCAGAATCTAGCTCCGGCACGCTGCCTCCTCTCGGGTTGTTTTCTCCCTCCCTCCCGGCACCGCGCAGCATCGCCCGTACGCCGGTTGCGCGGAAGCCTGGTGGTCCGCTGTTTCGCCCAGGGGACCCGGCTGGTTTCCGAACCGTGACGGCTTGTTTCGGACGTGTGAAGAAAAACGCACACCTCAGCGCTTCGACGGGGGTGGATCGGCCGTTTGGTGTCGGTCTATCCCCCCGACGGCCCAGAGATCGTCGGGAGACCCCGCGCGCTCACTCAACGCAGGGCGTGTTCGAGGGCGTGTCGCTCGTAGTCGAGCAGCCGCAGATCCCGCATCGGCCGACGCAGGTGGCCCTTGTGCACGATCCGGACGAAGGCCGGCTCCCCCGCCGCGGCCATCCGGCGGATGCCCTCGACGTGGTCGACGATCCGCTTGCGGATGGTCCGGATCAGCCGGTGCCGGTCGCGCGGGATGAGCCCGTACGCGTCGGCGAAGAGCCGCAACCGGCGCGGCCGGTCGGGGCGCTTCCAGCCGAGGGTGATGGAGTCCCGGTCGGAGAAGATCGGCACCCAGGTCCACGCGGCGTACGCCACGTCGTAGATCCGGGCACCGGGCGAGGCGAGATCGAAATCGATCAGCCCGAGGGTGCCGTCCGGCCGCCAGATCACGTTGTGCGGCGCCGCGTCGTGGTGGCAGATGACCTCGGTGTCCGGCGGCGGCGGGCCGAACGAGCGCCACACCGCCTGCGGCGGCGGCACGAAACCGTACTGCGCGTCATGGAACATCCGCAGCATGGTGGCGACGGTGACCAGGGCCTCGTCGGTGACCCAGTGCCGCGCCAGCGGGTACTCCCCGCACTCCCCCTCCAGGTACGACAGCACCTCCCGGTTGCGCTCGTCCATGCCGAGGGCACGGGGCGCACCGGTGAACCCGACGTACTCCAGGTGACGCAGCAGGGCGTGCACCGACGGGGTCCACGGCCCGGCGTTGCGCCGCACCGTGTCACCGACCCGCACCACGGTGCTCACGTTCCCGCCGTGCAGCGGGATCTCCTGCGAGGTCACGTACGGTCTCCCGAGGCGCTGCGACGGGTGGCTCGGGTCGCGCCAGCCCGCGTACGCGCGATCATCTCTGGTCACCCGAAGTTACGCGGTCGGACCGGAGGACTCGGACTCGGTACCCAGCAGCGCGTCGACGAACTGCGCCGGGTCGAAGGGCGCGAGGTCGTCCGGACCCTCGCCCAGGCCGACCAGCTTCACCGGGATGCCGAGCTTGCGCTGCACGGCGATGACGATGCCGCCCTTGGCGGTGCCGTCGAGCTTGGTCAGCACCACACCGGTCACGTTTACCACCTCGGTGAAGACGCGCGCCTGCTCCAGCCCGTTCTGACCGGTGGTGGCGTCGAGCACCAGCAGTGTCTCGTCGATCGGGCCGTGCTTCTCCACCACCCGCTTGACCTTGCCCAGCTCGTCCATCAGGCCGATCTTGTTCTGCAAGCGGCCGGCGGTGTCGACGAGGACCGTGTCCACCCCGGTCTCGATGCCGCGCTTGACCGCGTCGAAGGCGACGCTCGCCGGGTCGGCGCCCTCCGGACCCCGGACGGTCTCGGCCCCCACCCGCCCGGCCCAGGTCTGCAACTGGTCGGCGGCCGCGGCCCGGAACGTGTCGGCGGCGCCGAGCAGCACGCTGCGGCCGTCGGCGATGAGCACCCGGGCGATCTTGCCGCAGGTGGTGGTCTTGCCCGCGCCGTTGACGCCGACCACGAGCAGCACCGCCGGCACGCCCTCCTTCGGTGCGGTGTGCAGCGCCCGGTCCAGCCCCGGGTCGAGCGCGTTGACCAGCTCGGCGGCGAGCAGGGTGCGCAGCTCGGCGACCGACCGGGTACCCAGCACCCGGGTTCGCTCCCGCAGCCGGTCGACGATCTCCCGGGTGGCGTCGACACCCACGTCGGCGGTGATCAGGCTGTCCTCGACCTCCTCCCAGACGTCCTCGTCGAGCCGGTCCCGGCTGAGCAGGCCGAGCAGACCCTTGCCGAACACGTTCTGCGACCGCGACAGCCGGGACCGCAGCCGCACCAGCCGGCCGGCGGTCGGCTCGGGCACCTCGACGGTCGGCGGTGCCTCGACCGGCGGCTCGACCAGGACACCGGTGGACAGATCGGCCTCCGGTGCCTGCACCGGCGGGCCGGCGAGATCCTCCTCCGCCCGGGTGTCGACCTCCGTACGCGGCAGCGGCGGCTGTGGCCGTCGGCGCAGCCGCGGCACGACCAGCCCGATGCCGCCGAGGATCAGCAGACCGAGCAGGGCGAGAGCGATGAGGAGGTATTCCGTCATGCCGGAATCCTGTCAGATGCCGGCGACCACGTCTCAGCCACCGCTCCCGCCGGTCGCCCGGCGCCCGACCGCCCCCGGCGTCGACCCAGGATGCGGCAGTAGTCTCGGCCACAGTTGGCAGTGGTGCCCCGCCGGCCGGGTAGTAAAAGATGGAATTCTCTCGTCTGGAGGTCCCGTATGCCCGCCGAGCTGCTCATCGGCCCCCTGCTGCGCCGGGTCGTCGGCACTCGAGCCACCGTCTGGGTAGAGACCACGACGCCGGCGGTGGTCACCGTCCGCACGGCCGCTGGCGCCACCGGCACCGCCCCCACCTTCAGCGCGTACGACCACCACTATGCGCTGGTGGTGGTCGACGGGCTCACCCCGGACAGCACGACGCCGTACGAGGTGCTGATCGACGACGAGGTGGTCTGGCCGATGCCGGAGAGTGCCTTCCCACCCAGCGTCATCCGCACCCGGGCCGACGACGACCGGGACCAGCCGGTCCGGCTGCTCTTCGGTTCCTGCCGGGAGACCACCCAGCACGCGACCACCCGCAAGTTGCCGCCGGACGCGCTCGACGCGTACGCCCGGCGGGTGATAGCCGACCCGGACCCGGCCGCCCTGCCCGACCTGCTGCTGCTGCTCGGTGACCAGGTCTACGCCGACGAGACCTCGCCGACCGTCAAGCGCCTGCTACGCCGCCGCCGGCGGCGTCCGAAGGGTGCTCCGAAGGACCAGGTGGTCAGCTTCGACGAGTACACCAAGCTCTACCTCGAGTCGTGGCGCGACCCGGAGATTCGCTGGCTGCTCTCCACCGTGCCGAGCGTGATGATCTTCGACGACCACGAGATCATCGACGACTGGAACACCTCGGCCTCCTGGCGGGCCGACATGCGCGGACAGCCGTGGTGGGCCGAGCGGATCGCCAGTGGGTTGGCTTCCTACTGGGTCTACCAGCACCTGGGTAACCTCTCGCCGGACGAGATCGCTGCGGACCCGGTGTTCGCCAAGGTGAGCGCGGCGGAGGACGCCACCGGGGTGCTGCGGGAGTTCGGCGCGCGGGTCGACACCGAGGCCGACCTGGCCCACGACACCGAGCGCTGGCGGGCGGTGCAGTACCAGTGGAGCTACGCGCTCGACCTGGGACGCACCCGGCTGGTGATGTTGGACAACCGGTGCAGCCGGGTGCTGCTACCCGGTCGGCGGGGGATGCTGCCGCCCGGCGAGTGGTCGTGGTTCGTCGATCAGGCCCACGGTGGCTACGACCACCTCGTGGTCGGCTCGTCGCTGCCCTGGCTGTTGCCACCCGGCATCCATCACGTCGAGACGTGGAACGAGAAGCTTGCCGACTCGCCCCGGCGCTGGGTGGCCGGGCTGGGCGAACGGTTGCGCCGCGCGCTGGATCTGGAGCACTGGGCCGCGTTCCGCCGCTCGTTCGACGCGCTGGCGGAGCTGTTCGCCCGGATCGGTGCCGGCACACCGGGTGCACCCGAGGACCGCAAGGGCGCCGGGCCGGCGTACCCGCCACCGGCGTCGATCAGCGTGCTCTCCGGCGACGTGCACCACTCGTACGTGGCGCGAGTCAGGTTCGCCGACCCCGGTGTGCGTACACCGGTGCACCAGCTCACCTGCTCGCCGATCCACAACCAGGTGCCGGCCGGGATGCGACCGCTGATGCGGCTCGGCTGGGCGCGGGGGCCGGCCGGGGCGGCCCGTGCGCTGGCCCGCACCGCCGGGGTCCGCCGCCCGCTGGTCAGGTGGCGGAGGCTGGCCGGGCCGTATTTCGGCAACGCGGTGGCGACGCTCACCCACGCCGGCCGCGGGGCCGAGGTGGTCATCGAGGGAACCACCGGTGACGGTCACCTGCACGAGGTCGCCCGGCAGCGGCTCACCGACGGCCGCTGAGCGCGCCACAAACCTGTCGCAGGTTGTCAGACATCCGGGCCAGATTCCCCGGATGACTTGGACAGCACCGGCAGACCCTGCTACACGCCCGACGATCCGGACGCCGACCACGACGTCAGCGCCGGAGCGCCCGGGTCGGTGCCGGCTCAGCCGGCCAGGGCGGCGCGCAGGTAGCGCAGGTCGGCCGGACCGTTCCAGCGGTACGCCGACAGCCCGGCGGCCCGGGCCCCGCTGATCGCCCGGTCCTCGTCGTCGACGAAGAGCACCCGGGCCGGCGGCGTGTCCAGCGCCGCACAGGCGGCCTGGAAGTACTCGGGTGCCGGCTTGTGCACCCCGATGGCCGAGGAGTTGACCACCACGTCCAGCTCGCCGGTGAGGCCCAACGCGGCCAGGTCGGCGTCGAGCAGGTCGGTGGCGTTGGTGCCGAGCCCGACCCGGATGCCGGCGGCCCTCGCCGCACGGACGAACGCCAGCACCTCCGGGTCGACCTCACCGCGATAACGCTGCCACTGCGCCACCGCCGCCCGCGCCCGCTCGGGGTCACCCACGGACGGCGTGAGCGCGTCGGCCACGCTGGTCATCCAGTCGGCGTGGCTGACCTGGCCGGTCAGCACCGGTTGCAGCCGCCCCCACTGCATGGCGATCTCGCCGAGCACACCGGCGGAGAGGCCGTACTCCCGCTCGACGGCGGCGGCGACCGCCGGATCCCAGCGCCGAAGCACACCGTCGAAGTCCACCAGGAGCGCCGTCGCGCGTTCCCGAGCCACTACCCGTTCTCCTCGCCGCGGCCCTGCCGCTCGTCATCCCCGTCGGCCCGGTTGAGCCGTTGACTGATCACCTGGGTCACCCCGCCGCGCATGGTCACACCGTAGAGCGCGTCAGCGATCTCCATCGTCCGCTTCTGGTGCGTAATGACGATCAGCTGGCTCTTCTCCCGCAGCTGAGCCAGCAGGGTGATCAGCCGGCCCAGGTTCACGTCGTCGAGGGCCGCCTCCACCTCGTCCATGATGTAGAACGGGCTCGGCCGGGCGCGGAAGATCGCCACCAGCATCGCCACGGCGGTCAGCGACCGCTCGCCGCCGGAGAGCAACGACAGCCGTTTGATCTTCTTGCCCGGCGGGCGGGCCTCGACCTCGACGCCGGTGGTCAGCAACTCGTCCGGGTCGGTGAGGATCAGCCGGCCCTCGCCACCGGGGAACAGCACGGTGAAGACCTGCTCGAACTCCCGGGCGGTGTCGGCGAAGGCGCTGGCGAAGACCTCCAGAATCCGCTCGTCGACGTCCTTGACCACGGTGAGCAGGTCACGCCGGGTCGCCTTGAGATCCTCCAACTGCTCGGAGAGGAACTTGTACCGCTCCTCCAGCGCCGCGAACTCCTCCAGGGCGAGCGGGTTGACCTTGCCCAGCAGGGCCAGTTCCCGTTCGGCCTTGGCGGCCCGCTTCTCCTGCACCGGGCGTTCGTAGCGGACCGGCTCGGGCACCGGCAGGTCGTCGCGCTCGGCGGCGGCCACCTCGGCCTCGGTGGCCGGCACCAGCTGACTCGGGCCGTACTCGGCGACCAGGGTCTCGACCGTCAGGCCGAAGTCCTCGGCGGCCTTGGCCTCCAACTGCTCGATGCGCAACCGCTGCTCGGCCCGGGCGACCTCGTCCCGGTGCACCTGACTGGTCAGGCGTTCCAGCTCCGCACCGAACCTTTTCGCGGCGGCCCGCACCTCCTGCAGCTCCGCCTCGCGGGTGGCCCGTTCCCGCGCCACCGCGTCGCGGTGCTCCTCGGCCCGCGCAATGCTGCTGGTCAGCTGGGTCAACGCGGTCCGCGCGCCACCGGCCACCGCGCGGGCGATCGCGGCGCCCCGGGTGCGCGC
>NZ_JBXUOW010000061.1:0-30798 GCF_057196645.1 Micromonospora sp. ATLC16 | reverse complement strand
GGTGCACCCGATTCTGCTGTGGACATGGACTCGACACCCACATCCTCGCAGGCCAGGTGCACCTTTCTTTCACTGACCTCGATCAGTCAAATCCCCCCTGAACAGGGGAGGTCAGCCGACTGCCCCAAGCTGAATACGTACGACGCAGGCTCCCGACGATAATTTCGCGGTCGACCGGTGTCAATCGCGACGCCTGCCGGAGCCGCTGTCCTCCGCACGTTCTCCTCAGTCATTAAATCCACACTGAAAGACGACCAGATCGCCGAGCAGGGCTATTCGAGCGCACATTGAATATATAGCCCGGCGGCAATATCGAGTGTTATCTTGGCGCCCCAGCCATCGCCCGAGGGGAACACGCATGCGCGTCACTGTCCGAGCCGTTCTCGTGATGGGCGCGATCCTGGGCCTGCAACTGGCCCTGTCCGGGGCGGCCAACGCGGCCGTCACCGACGCTGAACGGATCGCGGTCGCCACCCAGTGGACCCAGCCCAACGCCGCCAGCCAGCGACAGTGGAACGACGCCCGGCTCGACCCGGGGTCGTGGACCGAGTACCAGTTCGACTGGACGACGGACTATTGCACGACGAGCCCGGACCAGCCGTTCGGCTTCGACTTCCGGCTGCCCTGCCAGCGGCACGACTTCGGCTACCGCAACTTCACCGCACTCGGGGTCTTCGACGCCAACAAGGCGCGGGTGGACGACGCGTTCCACGTCGACATGCAGGCGGTCTGCAACCGATACAGCGGTCTCCCGCGCTCGACCTGCCTGGGTCTGGCCCGGACCTACTACGAAGCGGTCCGGCTGCTCGGGCTGACCGAGCTGACGGAGCGGCAGATCGACGACGGCACCCGGGACACCCGCGACGAGAAGCCGGAAGCACCGGGTCAGTGACCCGACTCGCGGGCGGCGGTAACCGGTACCGCCGCCCGCGACCGACTGGCCGGCCCCGACACCGGACGCCCGGGCGGCCGCCGGAAGACACCCGGCGCCCGGGTAGGTCGAGTTCCCGCAGGAGGAGAGCGATGAGCACCGAGATAGAGATCCGGACCGAGGCCGGAGGACTTCAGGACCCGGCGTACGAGGCCGTCGACTTCGGGAAGCCGGAGCTGCTGGCTCGGGGAATCCACCGGGAGGCCGTGGGCGGGTACTGGGACGAGCTCGGCGAGTTGCAGCTCGACTTCCTCCAGCGGCAGGGGCTCAGGCCGGACAGCCGGTTTCTCGACGTGGGATGCGGCCGGCTGCGCGGGCCGGCTGATCGCCGCCTACCTCGACCCGGGCCACTACCACGGCATCGGTGACCTGTGGCCCGTCCTGAACTGCCCATCGGCACCGCCGGCAAGATCCGCACCGAGAAGCTGGGCCCTGGCCGGTTCCGCGCCAGGGTCCGCTTCCGCGACTACGACGGCGTCACCCGTGACATCGAGGTCACCGACACCACCGGCCCCGCCGCCGTCCGGGCGCTGAAGGTCAAGATCCGCGACCGCAGCACCCCCAACGACGACGAGATGAGCCGGGAGACCCGCATCAGCGCCCTCGCCGACCTGTGGGTCGAGGAGATCACCGCCGAGGAACGGATCGCAGCCCAGACCATCCACCGCTACCAAGCCAGCCTGCGCACCACGATCCTGCCCGCCCTGGGCAACCTGCGTATCCGAGAAGCCAGCGTCGGGCGTCTCGACCGGCTGCTCCGCGAGATCGCCAAGGACCGGCCTTCCGCCGCCAAAGGCGTGAAGGTCGTCCTGGGCCAGATGTTCGCCCTCGCCGTGCGGCACGGCGCGATCCCGAGCAACCCCGTACGCGACACCGGCCGGCTCCGTAAACCCCGCCGCACCGTCGTCGTCCTCAGCGGCGAGCATCTCCACGCTGTCCGGGCGGCGATCCGTGACTGGCAGCAACCGGTCCCCGGCAAACCCGGGCCTCGGCACACCGGCGACTTGGCCGACGTCGTCGACCTCATGCTCGCCACCGGCGCCCGCATCGGTGAGATCCTCGCCCTGCGGTGGGAGGACCTCGACCTCGCCGCCGCGCGTCCCACCCTGACCATTTGCGGCACCCTGGTCTACGTCAAAGGCCACGGCATCTTCCGACAACCCTGGACCAAGAGCGACGCCGGCTACCGGATGCTCGTCCTGCCCCGATTCGCCGTCGGCATGCTCATGACCCGCAAACTCACCGCCGCAGACAACCCCCACGACGCGATCTTCGCCACCCGACGCGGCACCTGGCTCTCCCCCAACAACGTCCGCCGACAGTGGCGCCAGGCCCGCGCCGACACCGACCTCGACTGGGTCACCCCGCACAGCTTCCGCAAGACCGTGGCCACCCTGATCAAAGAGGAAGCCGACACCAAGAGCGCCGCCGCACAACTCGGCCACTCCAGCGAAGAGGTCACCACCACCTACTACATCGCCAAACCCGTCCGGGCCCCCGACGTCTCCGACGTCCTGGAACGCCTCGCCGCCAACCCGAACCGACCCCACCCACCAACCCTGCACAACGATGCCGGTCGATGACGAACGTGGTTGCCATACCCGGTAAACGGGGGGTTTTCGGGGGGCGGTTCAAATCTCCATCGAAGAAAGTCAAAGCCCTGACCGCGTCTCCGCAGGTCAGGGCTTCCTCTTTGTCGGGACGGCCGGATTCGAACCGACGACCCCTTGACCCCCAGTCAAGTGCGCTACCAAGCTGCGCCACGTCCCGATTGCCACCGCAGGGCCTGCCCGCGACAGCCGGTACAGCTTAGCGCAGGCCCCGCTTCACTCGCACCGGCCCCTCCTGGCGGCCCAGTTCCGGTACGACCGATGCCGCATCGGAGTGGACCCCTGGTACGGAGATGGTGCGCCGCAGAGTAGTCGTCATTACCTACGCGGAAGGTCGCGGTCGCGGCGGCCACCGGGACCGCGCCAATGGCGCAGCCCACCACCCTAGGGCGTCCTAGGAACCTGGGTGGGCTGGTGGGGACGGTGGTGGCGCTCGGAGGATCAGCCGTGGGCTTTGCCGCGACCGCCGGGGCCGAGCTTCTTGCGGGGGCGTACCGAGATCTCGATCGGGCTGCCCTCGAAGCCGAACTCCTCGCGCAGCTTGCGCTCGACGAAGCGCTGGTAGCCGGCGTCCAGCGGACCGGTGGTGAAGAGCACGAAGCGCGGCGGGGCCACCCCCGCCTGGGTGGCGAACAGGATCCGTGGTGCCCGACCGCCCCGCACCGGGTGCGGGGTGGCCTGGACCAGGGCGGTCAGCCACGCGTTGAGCTGCGCGGTGGGGATCCGGGTCTCCCAGCTGTCCAGTGCCCGGTGCAGGGCCGCGGCGAGCTTGTCGACCGCCCGGCCGGTCTGCGCCGACAGGTTGAGCCGGATCGCCCACGGGATGCGGCGCAGCTCCCGCTCGATCTCCTTGTCCAGGTAGTACCGGCGGTCGGCATCGACCAGGTCCCACTTGTTGAAGGCGATCACCAGCGCCCGGCCGGACTCGGTGACCATGGACAGGATCCGCTGGTCCTGCTCGCTGATCGGCTCGCTGGAGTCGAGCAGCACCACCGCCACCTCGGCAGCCTCGATCGCCGAGGCGGTGCGCAGGCTGGCGTAGTACTCGGTGCCGCTGGCCCGGCCGACCCGCTTCCGCAGCCCGGCCGTGTCCACCAGGTGCCAGGTGTCGCCGCCGATGGTGACCAGGCTGTCCACCGGGTCGACGGTGGTGCCGGCGACCGCGTCGACCACCGCCCGTTCCTCGCCGGAGAAGCGGTTCAGCAGGCTGGATTTGCCGACGTTCGGCCGTCCCACCAGCGCCACGCGACGCGGGCCACGGGGGCGGTACTCGGCCACCTTCGGCGCCTCCGGCATCGCCGCCAGGATGGCGTCGAGCAGGTCACCGGAACCCCGTCCGTGCAGTGCCGAGACCGGGTGCGGTTCGCCGAGGCCGAGTGACCACAGCGAGGTGGCCTCCAGCTCGATGTTGGCGTTGTCGGCCTTGTTGGCCACCAGGATCACCGGCTTGGCGCTGCGGCGCAGCATCTTCACCGCCGCCTCGTCGACGTCGGTGGAGCCCACCGTCGCGTCGACCACGAAGACCACCACGTCGGCGGTCAGCACGGCGGTCTCGGCCTGCGCGGCGATCGCCGCGGCGCGATCCTTCGCGTCCGGTTCCCAGCCGCCGGTGTCCACCACGGTGAACGCCCGCCCGGACCACTGCGCGTCGTAGGGGACCCGGTCGCGGGTGACTCCCGGCACGTCCTCGACGACCGCCTGGCGGCGGCCGATGATGCGGTTCACCAGCGTGGACTTGCCCACGTTGGGGCGGCCGACCACGGCCACCACCGGCTGCGGACCGGTCTGCTCCTCGGTGTCCAGGTCCGGCTCACGCAGCTCGACCCAGCCGTCGTCACTCATGCCACTGACCGTTCGGCAAGTAGTGCCCGCAGGCGCGCCACGACCTCGTCGATGCCCAGCTCGGTGGTGTCGAGCACCACCGCGTCCGGCGCCTGGGCCAGCGGGTCGGCCTTGCGGGTCGAGTCCAACTGGTCACGCCGGGCCAGGTCGGCGGCGGTGGCCGAGACGTCGGACGCGTTCTCGGCGCTCCGCCGCGCAGCACGTGCCGCCGCCGACGCGGTCAGGTACACCTTCAGGTCGGCTTCGGGCGCCACCACGGAGCCGATGTCCCGTCCCTCGACCACGATCCGCCCCGCCTTGATGATCATGTCCCGCTGACGGGCCACCAGCAGCGCCCGGACCGCCGGCACGGCGGCCACCGCCGAGACGGCAGCGGTCACCTCGGGGCCCCGGATGTCGGTCTCGACGTTCACCCCGTCGACCGTCACGCCGTACCCCGCGGGGTCGGTGCCGATGCGCAGATCGGCCTCGCCGGCGACCTTCGCCACCGCCTGCGCGTCGGTCAGGTCGACGCCGGAGCGCAGCACCGCCCAGGTGATCGCCCGGTACATCGCACCCGTGTCGAGGTAACGCCCGCCGAGGCTCGTGGCGAGCCGTCGGGAGACGGTGGACTTACCCGAACCGGACGGCCCGTCCACAGCGACCACGCAGCGCCCGGCCGGTACGTTTTCCTCCACCGTCGTCCTCCTCAGCCCGTACCTCACGATCCGTCGGCGACGACCGCGAGCGGTTGACCACACAAGTCCAATGATGCCCGGCGTCGTGCAGCGCCACCGGCCGGGCCGTCAGGCAGCCTACCCGCAGCCGTACCCGCGACTACCGTCTCAGTCACCCACGGCCTTGAACAGGGCGGCGACCTCCGCGTTGGTCAGCCTCCGGGTCCGCCCGGCACGCAGGTCGCCGAGTCGGATCGGCCCGATGGAGGTACGCACCAGCCGGCTCACCGGGTGGCCGACCTCCGCGAGCAGGCGGCGTACGATGTGTTTGCGGCCTTCGTGCAAGGTCAGCTCGACCTGGGCGGTACGCCCCAGACTGTCGACCACCCGGAAGGCGTCGACCGTCACCGGGCCGTCCTCCAACTCGATCCCGGCCGCCAACCGCTTGCCGAGGTTGCGTGGGATCGGGCCGGAAACCTCGCACAGATAGGTCTTCGGCACCCCGTAGGAGGGGTGCATCAGCCGGTGTGCCAGGTTGCCGTCGTTGGTGAGCAGCAGCAGTCCCTCGCTGTCCGCGTCGAGCCGCCCGACGTGGTAGACACGCTGCTCGACCCGGTTGCCGAGGAAGTCGGCAAGCGCGGTACGTCCCTTCTCGTCCGCCATGGTGGAGACCACCCCACGCGGCTTGTTCATCGCCAGGTACACCAGCCGGATGTCGGCCGCCAGCCGCTCGCCGTCGACGTGGATGACCGCAGTGGTCGGGTCGACCTTGTCGCCGAGCTGCGCCACCCGCCCGTCGACCGTCACCCGCCGCCGGAAGATCAGATCCTCGCAGGCCCGGCGGGAGCCGACACCGGCGGCGGCGAGCACCTTCTGCAGGCGTTCCGGGCCGGTGTAGACGGGGGCGTCGGGGCGGGGGGTGCGGTCATCGCGCGGCATCGGCAAGCTCTTCTACGTCGTCGGGAAGGAAAGGGGCCAGGGGCGGCAGGTCGTCGAGGCTGTTCAGGCCGAGCTTCTCCAGGAAAAGGGTGCTCGTCCGGTACAGGTAGGCCCCGCTGTCGGACTCGGTGCCGCACTCCTCGACCAGGCCGCGAGAGACCAGGGTACGGATGACCCCGTCGCAGTTGACACCGCGGATGGCCGAGATACGCGACCGGGTCACCGGCTGCCTGTACGCCACCACGGCCAGGGTCTCCAACGCGGCCTGGGTCAGCCGGACCGACTGCCCGTCGAGGATGAACCGCTCGACGTAGGTGGCGTATTCCGGTCGGGTGTACAACCGCCATCCGCCCGCGGCCCGGCGCAGCTCGAATCCGTGACCGGCGGCGGTGAAGCCGGCGGCGATCTCGTCGAGCATCGGCCCGATCCGCTCGGCGGACTGCTCCAGCACCTGGGCGAGGACCAGTTCGCTCACCGGTTCGTCGACCACCAGCAGGATCGCCTCCAGCGCGCCGCGCAACTCGGCGTCGTCGAGTTCCGCGGCCGGTTCCGGCGCCGGCCGGACCCGCGCCACCGACCGTTTCCGCCCGGAACCCGGTACGCCTTCCCCTCCGACGCCCTCGACCGAGGCGCTCCGCCCCAGGTCGCCTCCCGAGGCGTCGACCTCCGCGACGCTCTCCGCCGAGACATCCTCCCCGGCGGCACCCCCCTCCCCGGTCCGCTCCGGCACGACCTGGGTCTTGGACGGGATCGGCCCCTGGAGGGGCACCTGTGCACCAAGATCCGCGGCGTCTCCGGGGGCGGGGCGCTGCCACGGCGGCACCCAGGCGGCGGCCTGCTCGGCCAGGGAGTCCGGCCGCTCTTCGTTGCTCATCCAGCTCGCTCCTCGGTCGTTACCGTCGGGTCAGCCTCGCCGACCACAGAGGCCCCGACATCACCAGCGCCACCGGCGGCAACCTCGCCGGTCGACGACTCCGCGGGCGGAACGGACAACCCTCCGGGGGGCTCGGTGGGAGGCTCGGGTGGTGTCCCGGCGTACTCGTCGATGGCCAGTGCCGGGCCGCCGTCGGCGGAACCCGTCCAGCGCACGGTCAACTCCTCCAGCGCCTGCTCCTGGACGAAGGCCACCACCCCCTGCCGGTACAACTCCAGCAGGGCAAGGAACCGGGCAACCACCTCCAGGGTGGCCTCGCAGTCGGCGCAGAGCAGTGAGAAGCTGGCGGTGCCGGCCCGCCGCAGCCGTTCGGCGATGATGCCGGCGTGTTCCCGGACGCTGACCCGGACCATGTGCACGTGGGCGACGGACACCTCGGGCACCGGCTTCGGGGTCATCGCCCGCACCGCCAGCTTGAGTAGTCGTGGCGGACCGATCCCCAGCACCAGATCGGGCAGCGCTTCGGCGTAGCGGGCTTCGAGGGTGACGGCCCGCGGGTAACGCCGGCCGCCGACCTCCTCCAGTGCGGCGATGTGCGCCGCCGCCTCCTTGTACGCCTTGTACTGCAACAGCCGGGCGAAGAGCAGGTCCCGCGCCTCCAGCAGGGCCAGATCCTCCGGGTCCTCGACCTCGGCGGCGGGCAGCAGCCGAGCGGCCTTCAGGTCGAGCAGGGTCGCGGCGACCAGGAGGAACTCGCTCGCCTCGTCCAGGTCCCAGTCGTCGCCCATGGCACGGATGTAGGCGATGAACTCGTCGGTCACCTGGTGCAGTGCGACCTCGGTGACGTCGAGTTTGTGCTTGCCGATCAGTTGCAGCAGCAGGTCGAACGGGCCGGTGAAGTTGGCCAGCCGTACGGTGAACCCGGCACCCTCCGCCGGCTCCACGGCCTCCGCCGACCCGGTTGGCACCGTCGGCGCCGCAGGAACCGCCGGCTCAGCTGGCTGCGCCGGCTGAGCAACGACCGTCGGCTCCCCGCCCGCGTCCGGGACGGGTCGGTCAGCCACCACCGGCGGCGGATCAGCCGCAGTGCTCGGGTCGAGGGGCGGGGCGCTCACGCCGACGACGGTAGTCCACGGTCGGGACACCTCGGTTCAGCGCCTCCTACCGCTCGGCCTGCGCGGCGATCACCTCGCGGGCCAGCTGACGGTAGTTGCGGGCCCCCGAGGAAGCCGGGTCGAGCGTGGTGATGGGTGAGCCGGCGACGGTGGACTCGGGAAACTTCACGGTCTTGGTGATCACCGTCTGGTAGACCTTGTCGCCGAACGCCTCGACCACCCGTTGCAGCACCTGCCGACAGTGTGTGGTGCGGCTGTCGTACATGGTGGCGAGAATGCCCTCGAGCTCCAGGTCGAAGTTGAGCCGCTCACGCACCTTGTCGATGGTGTCCAGCAGCAGCGCCACGCCGCGCAGGCTGAAGAACTCGCACTCCAGCGGGATCAGCACGCCGTGCGCGACGGTCAACGCGTTGATCGCCAGCAGACCGAGTGACGGCTGGCAGTCGATCAGGATGTAGTCGTACTCCTTGCGGATGCTCTTGAGCACCCGGGCCAGCGCCATCTCGCGGGCGACCTCGTTGACCAGCTGGATCTCGGCGGCGGAGAGGTCGATGTTGGCCGGCAGCAGGTGCAGCCCGGCCACGTCGGTCTTGATGAGCACGTCGTCGGCGGTGACGTCGTCCTGCATGAGCAGGTTGTAGACCGACAGGTCCAGGTTGTGCGGGTTGACGCCCAGCCCGACGGAGAGGGCACCCTGCGGGTCGAAGTCGACCAGCAGCACCTTGCGGCCGTACTCGGCCAGCGCGGCGCCGAGGTTGATGGTCGTGGTGGTCTTGCCGACCCCACCCTTCTGGTTGGCCATCGCGACGATGCGGGCCGGCCCGTGCCGATCGGTGGGCATGGGCTCCGGGATCGGTTTGCGCATGGTGTAGGCGGCCGGGTCCGCCGGGCCCAGGTCCGAGCCGAGGGCGTTCTGCTGCTCGCGGAGCTCCGTCGTCCAGGTCTCGGCACGGTCACCGTTGCCAGCCATGTCCTCGTTGCCCCCTCCCGACGACCGTGCGGCGTCGGATCCGACCGACGTCCTTCGCGGTGCCGCTGCGCACCCCGGTCCACTCGCCGCGAGGGCCGCGCCATGCCGACTGTACGCCACCGGCGAGCAGGGCGTTCGGCACCCGCTCGGCGTGTCGGCCGGCGGCACCGGCCACCGGCAGGTCAGGCCGTCAGCACGCGACCGGCACCGGCGGATCGGGTCGGCGACCGCACCATCGTTCACCGTCAGCGCAGGTACGCAGAGCGGCGCCGACGGTCAGTTCAGCGCTCGGGGATGTGCGGTGGCGTAGACCTCGCGCAACCTGTCGACGGTGACCAGTGTGTAGACCTGGGTGGTGGTGACCGAGGCGTGGCCGAGCAGTTCCTGCACCACCCGGACGTCGGCACCGCCGTCGAGCAGGTGGGTGGCGTACGAGTGACGCAACGTGTGCGGCGAGATGGCCTTGGGGCCCTCGGTGGTCAGCCCGGCCCGTTCGGCGGCGCGGCGCAGGATGGTCCAGGCGCCCTGACGGGTCAGCGGGCCGCCCCGGGCGTTGAGGAAGATCGCCGGGGTGCCCCGACCGGCGGCGGCCAGCCCTGGCCGGGCGCGCACCAGGTAGGCACCGAGCGCCCGCAACGCGTACCCACCGATCGGCACCAGACGGATCCGGCCGCCCTTGCCACGCAGCGCCGTCACCCCGTCGTCGAGATCCACGTCGTCCACGGCGGCGCCGACGGCCTCGGAGATCCGTGCTCCGGTGCCGTACAGGAACTCCAGCAGCGCCCGGTCACGCAGCGCCAACGGCGCGGTGTCCCCCGCCGCGTCGGCCGGTCCGGCGGTCTCCAGCAGGGCGACCACGTCGTCGACCGGCAGCGCCCGGGGCAGCCGCCGGGGCGAAGCGGGTGGGCGCACGTCGCGGCTCGGGTCGACGCCGGCCAGTCCCTCGCGCAACGCGAACCGGTGCAGTCCGCGTACCGCGCTGGCGGCACGGGCGGCCGAGGAGACCGCGAGGGGCGGGTGCCCGTCGGCGCCGGAGCGTAGCCGGGCCAGGTAGCGTTCGATCTCCCCGGCGGAGACGGCCGACAGGTCGGTCACCCCGGCGGTGGTCAGCGACCCGAGGTAACGGTCCAGGTCCCGGCGGTACGAGGCGAGCGTGTTCGCGGCCAGTCCACGCTCGACGGTGAGGTGGTCCAGGTAGCCGCGGACGGCACGGCGCAGGGCCGGCGCGGGCTGCTCGCCCCCGCCGGCCTCGTCCGGGGTCGGTCGCTGGTCGGTCAGCCCAGCACCTCGGTCAACGGCAGGGTGGGCAGGCCGTGCGCCTCGGCGACCGGTCCGTAGACGACCTGTCCGTCGTGGGTGTTCAGGCCCAGCGCCAGCGCCGAATCGTGGCGTGCGGCCTCCCGCCAGCCGTGGTTGGCCAGTTCGAGGGCGTACGGGAGGGTGACGTTGGTCAGCGCGTAGGTGCTGGTGTTCGGCACCGCGCCGGGCATGTTCGCCACGCAGTAGAAGATCGACTCGTGTACCCGGTAGACCGGATCGGCGTGGGTGGTGGGCCGCGAGTCCTCGAAACAGCCACCTTGATCGATGGCGATGTCGACGAGCACGCTGCCCGGCTTCATCCGGGACACCAACTCGTTGGAGATCAGCTTCGGTGCCTTCGCACCGGGCACCAGCACCGCGCCGATGACCAGGTCCGCGTCCAGCACCGCCCGCTCGATCTCGTACGCGTTGGAGGCGACGGTCTGCAGGTGCCCCCGGTAGATGGCGTCGGCCTGGCGCAACCGGCCGACGTTCTTGTCCAGCAGCAGCACCTCCGACTGCAGGCCCAGGGCGATCGCGGCCGCGTTCATGCCGGAGACACCGGCGCCGATGACCACGGTCTTGGCCGCGTACACACCGGAGACGCCGCCGGGCAGCACCCCCCGGCCACCGCCGGTACGCATCAGATGGAACGCGCCGACCTGCGGGGCGAGCCGTCCGGCCACCTCGGACATCGGGGCGAGCAGCGGCAGCGACCGGTCCGGCAGCTCGACGGTCTCGTAGGCGATGCCGGTCACCTTCCGGTCGAGCAGCGCCTGGGTGCAGTCCCGGGAGGCAGCCAGGTGCAGGTAGGTGAAGAGCACCTGTCCTTCGCGCATCCGGTGGTACTCCTCGGCGACCGGCTCCTTGACCTTCAGCACCAGCTCGGCGGCCGCCCAGACCTCGTCGGCGCTCGCCAGGATCTTGGCGCCGGCGGCGGCGAACTCCTCGTCGGTGATGCTCGACCCGAGCCCGGCGCCGGCCTCGACGAAGACCTGGTGACCGCCGCGGGTGAACTCGTTGACGCCGGCCGGCGTGATAGCCACCCGGTACTCGTGGTTCTTGACCTCGCGTGGGATGCCGACCTTCACGATGCTGACACCTCTCTTCGGGGCACGTCCACCCCGGCTGCACGGCGCCGTGGCGGCCCCATTGCCGCCCGGTCGACCGGTCCCGCCGGCGGCAGTCTAGGCGTGACCGCCCGCCACCGGAGCCTGCACTGTGACACCTACTCGCCGTGGCCGTTGACGATGTGTCAGGTGTGGATACCCACGCCGGCGGTGGACGTCACATCAGCCGTCAGGACAGTCTTCGGCACCGTCGTCCCATCTGGTGCACACCGGTACGGACAGCGCTTTAGTGGATCACTATTGTGTCGCCTCATGACCACTCCTCCAATGCAGCCCGGGTACCCCCAGGGCGTTTCTGACAAGAGCAAGGTCGTCGCGGGCGTCCTGCAGATCGTGCTGGGCGGCTTCGGCGTCGGCCGCTTCTACATGGGCGACACCAAGACGGGCGTCATTCAGCTGATCGTCACCCTCGTGACCTGCGGCATCGGCAGCATCTGGGGCCTTGTCGACGGCATCCTGATCCTGGTGAACGGCGGTGTAGACGCCCAGGGCCGGCCGCTGCGCGACTGACCCACCGAACCACGCGGGGGGGGGGCGGGGCCCCCCCCCCCCCCCGCGTCGTGTGCCAAGAAGACCGCGCCGGAGCGAGCCCGCGCGGTGCGGGCTGCGTCGCGGAACCGGTCAGCGGGGCAACGGGGCGTCCGCCCGGCGCAACCCCGACCAGCCGGCGTCGCGGGCGCGGGCGGCGGCGAGCAGCCCGGCCACGCACGGGCCGTTGCTGATCTCCCCCGCCAGCACCATGCCGACCGCCTCGTCCAGGTCGATCCGGACGATCTGCAGGTCGGCCTCCTCGTCGTGGCGGTCGTGTCGCTGCTCCACGGGCACCTCGCCGAGGTCCCGGGCCAGGAAGACCCGGACCAGCTCGTCGGTGAACCCGGGCGAGCTGTGCACGTCGACCAGCACGTCGAGCCGGCCGGCGGTGAGGTCGACCTCCTCGGCCAGCTCCCGCGTCGCCGTCACGGCCGGATCCTCACCGGCGACGTCGGTCAACCCGGCCGGCAACTCCCACAACCGCCGGCCCACCGGCTGACGGTACTGCCGGATCAACACCACCTGACCGGCGTCGTCCAGCGCCACCACCGCCACCGCGCCGACGTGTCGGACGAGGTCACGCGCCGCGGTGCCACCGCCGGGCATGGTGACCTCCTCGGTGACCACCTCGAAGATCCGGCCGCGGTAGCGCAGCTCGCGCGAGCGCACCTCGTAGCGGTGCTCGACGGCGCTCACGCCACCACCTCGATACTGCGCCCCATGGCTCGCCCACTCCGCTCGCTCACGAGGCCGAGGCCGCCCTCGTCGCGGCGCCGTTGCGGGTCGCCCGCTCGGCGGTGGCCCCGTCCAGATCGACCGGGAGCTGGTCGGCGTGCGAGTACGTCACCGCGGCGTCGACGAAGGCGGCGAACAGCGGGTGCGGCCGGGTGGGGCGGCTCTTGAGTTCCGGATGCGCCTGGGTGGCCACGAAGAACGGGTGCAGATCGCGGTCCAGCTCGACGAACTCGACCAGCCGACCGTCCGGCGAGGTGCCCGAGATGTGCAGTCCGGCCTTGGCGAGCTGGTCGCGGTAGGCGTTGTTCACCTCGTACCGGTGCCGATGCCGTTCGCTGACCTCGGTGCTGCCGTACGCCTCGGCGACGATCGACCCCTCGGTGAGCGTCGCCGGGTACGCGCCCAGCCGCATGGTGCCGCCCAGGTCGCCCCTGCCGGCGACGATGTCCTGCTGATCGGCCATGGTGGCGATGACCGGGTGTACCGCCTCGGCGTCGAACTCCAGGGAGTTGGCGCCGTCCAGACCGGCCAGGTGCCGGGCCACCTCGATGGTCATGCACTGCAGGCCCAGGCAGAGCCCGAGCAGCGGAATGCCGTTCTCCCGGGCGTACCGGGCGGTGCCGATCTTGCCCTCGATGCCCCGGACGCCGAACCCGCCGGGAATGACGATGCCGTCGACCCCGGCCAGGGCTGCCGCCGCACCGGTCGGGGTGACGCAGTCGTCGCTGGGCACCCACCGCAGCTGCACCCGGGCCCGGTGGCCGAAGCCGGCCGCCCGGATCGCCTCGCTGACCGACAGGTACGCGTCGGGCAGGTCGACGTACTTGCCGACCAACGCGACGGTGATGGTGTGCCGGGGCTGGTGCACCCGCTCCAGCAGGTCGTCCCAGCCCTCCCAGTGCACGTCCCGGAAGGAGAGGTTCAGCCGGCGCACCACGTACGCGTCGAGCCCTTCCCGGTGCAGCACCTTCGGGATGTCGTAGATGCTGGGCGCGTCCGGCGCGGCGATCACCGCCTCGGCGTCGACGTCGCAGTAGAGGGAGAGCTTGTGCTGGAGCTTCTCCGGGATGTCCCGGTCGGAACGGCAGACGATGGCGTCGGGCTGGATACCGATGCTGCGTAGCTGGGCCACCGAGTGCTGGGTGGGCTTCGTCTTCAGCTCCCCGGAGGGGGCGAGGTAGGGCACCAGCGAGACGTGCAGATAGAAACAGTTGTCGCGGCCCAGGTCGTGGCGTACCTGCCGGATCGCCTCCAGGAACGGCAGCGACTCGATGTCACCGACCGTGCCGCCGACCTCGGTGATCACCACGTCCGGGGTGCGGCCGTCGTCGTCCGGGTCGGCCATGGCCAGGATCCGGGACTTTATCTCGTTGGTGATGTGCGGGATCACCTGGACCGTGTCGCCCAGGTACTCACCGCGCCGCTCCTTGGCGATCACCTCGGAGTAGATCTGGCCGGTGGTGACGTTGGCCTTGCCGGACAACGCCCGGTCCAGGAAACGCTCGTAGTGGCCGACGTCGAGATCCGTCTCGGCGCCGTCCTCGGTCACGAAGACCTCACCGTGCTGGAACGGGTTCATCGTGCCCGGGTCGACGTTGAGGTACGGGTCGAGCTTCTGCATCACCACGCGAAGCCCCCGCGCGGTCAGCAGGTTGCCGAGACTGGAGGCGGTGAGCCCCTTACCCAGCGAGGAGGCGACGCCTCCGGTGACGAATATGTGCCTGGTCGTCCGTGCTGAAGGGGCCAAGGCCTGCTCCCGTGTCGTCCGTCGCGGTCGTGCAGACCGCCGAGCCGATCAGCGAAGTGATCACGCGATCCACGGGATTCCACGGTAACACCTCCGCAACTGCCGGCCGGTGCCGCACCCGGTACGGCAGCCGAGTCACTCGGTCGCGACCTCGGCCGACGAGAGTGCGCCCGGCCCACCGCCGGACGGGCCGCCGCCGTCAGACGGGCCACCATCCGACGGACCGCTGCCGGAGGGCCCAGGGCCGGCCGGACGGTCCACCCCCGGCCGGGTCCGGTCCGCCGAGTGGTCGAGCACCCGCAGCGCCGACAACGCCGCCAACGGCACCACCACGGCTGCCGCGGCCCCGGCCACGTCCAACGCCGCAGCGCCCAGCAGCCCGCCGATCACCGCCGCCACCGCGGTGCCCGCCATCGCCGCCCGGATCGCCGGGTAGATGCCGAACAGCCGCATGAGCCCACCCCAGGGTTGCAGCAGCGCGAACCAGACCAGCAACACGCCGGCCAGCGCCAGCACCGTCAGCGGACTGTTGACCAGCGTATCGAAGCTGGCGGCACTGGACCGCTGCACGGTCAGCCCGCCGGTACCGTCGCCGAGCGCGGCCAGGAACCGGCCGAGACTGCCCCGCTCCGCCGGGGCCCGCCCCAGATCCACGATCGCGAACCCGACCGTCACGGCCAACCCGGCCATGGCCGCCCAGGCGAGCCGGGTCAGCGTCAGCCAGCCACCCGCGCTGATCGCCGCCGCCACGCTCACCCCAGCGGTCAGGGCGATCGCGCCGATCGAGTCGGCCCCCAGGTACGCGCTGCCGACGGTCACCACGGCGGCCCCACCCACGATCACCATGACGGTCGGGCGCCAGCCACGGCGTACCCGCTGGGCGAGCCAGCCGGCGGTGAGCAGGGCGGCGGCGGCGAACACGCCGAGGCCGACGGTACCGAGGCCGGCGTAGCGGCCACCCTCCAGCGCGGAGTAGCCCACCACCCCGTTGAGCTGCAACCGGGCACCGGTGACGACGTCCAGGCCGACAGCCAGCATGGTCAGTCCGGCCACCGCACCGAGCGGACCCAGGGTGGTCCGGTAGCCGGGGGTGAGCCGAACCAGCAACGTCGCGGCGGCCAGCAACACGGCGGTCAGCCCGGCGAACGAGGCCGCCGGATGCGCGAAACGCCACCACGGCGCGGCCTCCGCGACCAGCGCCGCCGGTATCGCGAGCGCGGCGGCGACCAGCAGCACCTCCACGGTCGCCACCACCGGACGCGGAACCGGTTTCGGTCCGTACGGCCCGGCGTGTCGACGGGCCCGGCGCAGCAGCGGCAGCACCGCCACCGCGAGCGCCACCTGGACGGCGGCCAACAGGATGAAGAACCCGCCGGCCACCTTCCGCTGCGCGGCGGCCTCCCGGTCCGCGTCCGCCGGCTCGGCGATCGCGGCGGACAGATCGGCTGGCCGGCCGTCGACCGACTCGGCCGGCCGGCCGAGGAACGGCCGGTCCGGCATCGGGCGTCCCAGGGCGGCCAGGGCGGTCGGGGCCAGGTCGATCAGTTGCAGATAGCCGCGGCGATCCGTGCTGGGCGAGGTCAGCCAACCCCCCTCCCAGCCCGGCCCGTGGGTGACGGCAACGTGCAGCCGGGACGGCGACTGAGTGTCGGAGATCCCGGCGACGATCACCAGCGATCGCGGCGGCCGGCCGTCGAGGACCCGGGCCAGTTGCGGGGGGGCGGGGCCCGCCGCCCCCCCCCCGCCCCCCCGCCCCCGCCCCCCCCCCCCCCCCCCGCCCGCACCGTCGGGTCGTCGCCCTCCACCGTGCCGAGATCGACGATGCTGAGCACGCAGGAGCCGAGCAGCCCGGCGGGATCCGCCGGCAGTGACGGCGCGTACCGGTCGACCCGGCCGAACGGTCGAGCGGCGGCCACCGCCGCGCCCGGTCCGACCGCCACCGAACAGCGCACCGATTCCGACAGCGCACCGGGTACCGTGCCCCACGGCAGCCGCTGCTGGTTGTGCAGGGCGACGCTCTCCTGATCCGGCAGGTTCGCGCCGATGCCGTCCGGCTGCTCCACCGTCACGTCGACGGGCGGACACTGCCCGTCCCCGCCGCGGTTGCCGGGCCAGGCGGCGAAGCTGCCCGCGCCGAGGGTCAACCAGCCGTCCACGGGACAGGTGGGCCGGTGTGCGGAACGCACCGACAGCGACCCGATCGAGCCTTCGCGGGCCAGCCGCCACAGCGTCGGCGTACGCTCCGCGTCCACGTCGTCCCAGCGCAGACCGGCCACGCCGACGAGGACCACGTAGTCGGCGCTCTGCCGGGCCGGCGGGCTCTGCGGGCGGGCGGCCAACGCGGTGACCCCGAGCGCCACCACCACCAGGGTGAGCAGAATCGGAGCGATACGGCGCAGCATCACCGGCGTCCCGTCGACGGTGCGCCGGTGTCCGGCGTTGCCGGCCCGGCCGGACCGGGCGCCAGCTCGGCGTAGAGCGCGAGCAGTTGGGTACGGGTCTGTGCCTCCGTCGGCCAGGTCAGCGCCCGCGCCGCGCCGCGCCGCGCCAACTCGGCTCGGCCGGCCTCGTCGTCGAGCAGACCACGCACCGCCGCGTCGACCGCGTCCACGTCACCTGGCGACACCAGCACCGCCGCGTCACCGACCAGCTCCGGCAGCCCTCCCACCGCGGTCGCCACCAGCGGTACGCCGGCCCGCAGCGCCTCCTGCGCGAACAGCTGACGGGCCTCCCAGTCGCTGGTGACCACCGCCAGGTCGGCGCCGGTGAGCAGGTCCGCCACATCGGTGCGGTGCCCGAGCAGGGTGACCGGTGCACGGGCGGCGCTGATCCGGGCCGCCAGCGGCAGGTAGGCCGGTCCGCTGCCGGCGATCACGACAACCGGCGGCGGGACGCGCTCCCGCCATCGGGCGGCGGCGTCCACCAGTACGTCGTACCGCTTCTGCGGATGCAGCCGGCCCACCGACAGGACCAACGGTTGGTCGGCGGCGACCGCGAACTCGGCCCGCACGGCCACCCGTCGACGGCGCGGCGCGGACAGTTCCGGAGCGGCGACCGGGGCGAGCCGGGCATCCCCCGCGCCCAACGCGACGGCCCGCGCCACCAGGTCGCCCGAGGCGCCGAGGGTCACCCGGGCGCCCCGCGCCACGATCCGCTCCACCAGCCGGGACAGGGCACCGCGTACCCCGCCGGCCAGCACCGCGTTGTGCCAGGTGACCACGAGCGGCGCCGCCGGCCGGGCCAGCACCGCCACCAGCCCGGCGCGCAGCCCGTGCGCGTGCACCACGCTGTACTGCTCGGCGGCGAGCAGGCGACGCAGCACCCCGACCGCCCGGGCGTCGGCCGGCGTGGGACTCGCCGGAATCTCCACCGGACGGAACTGGGCGCCGACGGCCACGAAGTCGAACTGGTCCTGGGTCGCCGCCGGCCCGCAGACCAACACGGGCTGCCCGGCCGCAGCCAGCCCCCGCGCCACCGACCGGACATGCTGACCCACCCCGCCGGTGCTGGAAGCCAACAGCAGCATCACCGTCCGCGGCTGGCCCGAAACAGCTCCCGACCCGTTCGTCGCGCTCACCGGACCAACACTCCGTTCGCGACTGCGGGGCTCGCAAGCTCACTCCTCGCGCTCACCGGACCGACTCCTCCTTCCGGTCACCTGGCCGGGCCCGGCGCAGGCGTCGACTTAGGCCGGTCAGCAGTGGCCGCAGGTCCCGCCGGTCGACCAGCCACACCACGGCGAGGAACACGACAGCGACCAGAACTCCGGACAGCATGCCCTGCATCAGCGCCGTCCACCGCGCCGGGGGGTCGTCCCCGGCGCCCAGCAGGCGCAGCATCGCCACCGCCGCGACGGCGGCCGTACCACCGGCCAGCAGACCGGAAGCGCCGGCCCGCCCGGCGCCGGCCAACGCCTCCCGCCCGGCCGACCGGGCGACGGCGACCAGCAGCAGCGCGCCGAGCAGCAGCATTCCCGCCGAGTTCGCCAACGCCACCGCCAGCACCCGGTCGGCCACCGGGAGCAGCGCCGACAGCGGAAGCAACACCAGCGGCACCGCCAGCCAACCGGCGGTGATGGTGGCGGTCGCCGCCCGCGTCGCGCCCCGGGCGTACAACGCGCGGGACAGCACCGCGAACAGCCCGTACCCGAGCAGCCCGGGCGCGTAACCGGCGATCGCGGCGGCGGTCGCGTCGCTGTCGAGCGGGAAGAACCGGCCGATCGGGCCGGCCGCGCCGACCAGCACCGCGGCACCGAGGAAGCTGCACAGCAGCACCCCGCGCAGGGTCGCCGACAGCACCCTCCGGTAGGTGTGCTCGTCCGCGCCGGCCGCCGTGGCCAGGGTCGGGTAAGCGGCGGTGGCCAGCGGCACCGCCAGCACCGCCCAGGGCAGCAGGTAGAACGTCTGTGCCAGGTTGAACACCTGGAACGCCTCGGTCCGGCCGCTGGAGAGCCGGTAGAGGATCACCGCCAGCGCGACCTGTTGGGCGGTGACCGTCACCACGCCGGCCACCGCCAGCCCGCGTACCCGGGCCCGGGCGTCGGCCGGGAACGCGTACCCGGGGCGCAGCGTCAACCGCAGCCGACGCAGCGGGATCAGCAGTGACAGCGACAGCACCACCACACCGAGGGTGGTACCGACCGACAGGATCAACTCACCGCCGCGGCCGGCCTGCGCCACGCTGGCTCCCGTACCAGCCGCCCCGGCGAAGACCAGGTAGACGACGACCACCGTGAGGCTGGACAGCAGCGGCGCGATCACCGGCCAGGCGAACCGCCGGTGCGCCTGGAGCACGCCGGTGAGCACGATGCCGATGCCGTACAGCGGCAGTTGTGGCGCGAAGACCCGCAGCATCCGGGCGCCGGCCGCCAGTTCCTCCGGTGATCGACTGTCGCCGAGCGCGGTGATGATCGGCCCAGCGCCCAGAGCCACCAGCACCGCCAGCGGCACGAGCAGCGTCACGGTCCAGGTCAGCAGGGCGCCGGTGGTGGCCACGACCGCCCGCCGGTCCCCCGCCGCGACCGCTCCGGCGAGCAGCGGTACGACCAGGCTGGCCAACGCCCCGCCCGCGACGATCTCGAAGATGATGTTCGGAATGGTGTTCGCCAGGACGTACATCGCGCCCAGGTCGCTGTCCTGCACCACCCAGGTGAACACGGCGGTACGTCCGAACCCGGCCAGCCTGCTGACGACGGTGAGTACGGCGATGAGGGCGGCCGCTCCGGCCAACCGGCCGGTGCCGGCGAGGGGGGCCGGTCTGGTCACGTCAGTCGGCGCGTCGGCCCAGCGCGTCGAGTTCACGCAGCCCCGGCGTGCTCGCGATGACCTTCGTGAAGCTCACCTTCTCGCTGGCGGCGGTGAGCCCGGCGAGGACGGCGAGCAGCCCGGCCCGGCCGACCGGGCCGGTACGGGCGGCCAGCGCCACCCCGAGCACCGCGCCGAGGGCGTTCGCGCCGCTGTCACCGAGCATCACCTCCTCGGCCAGGTCCGCGGGGAGCAGCCCGGCGGCGGCACCGGCCGCGCCCGAGGCGATCCCCCCGTGCCGGCCACCGCTCAGTGGCGCACCGAGCAGCAGACCCGACTTCAGTGCCCGTCCGGGACGCAGGTCGAGCAGGTTGACCAGGTTCGCCGTGCCGGCCACCACCCCCGCGCCGAGCAGTACGTCGACGCCTCGTCCCCAGGTGCCCTGCCGGTGCCGACGACGATGCCCGGCCACGCCCGGGTCGGCGGCGAGCAGGGCGGCCGCCCCCAGACCGGCCGCACCCACCCCAATGATCTTGACAAGGCCGGCGGTGACCCGGCCCTGCCGCAACGCGGCCAGGTGCCCGGCGAAACCCTTTGCCGCCTTCTGCTCCGGACGGGCACCGACAACGTCGTCGTAGAGGCCCACGGCACCGGCGCCGAGCCCGGCCACCAGGGTCGCCGCGCCAGCCGGCACGCTCGCCGCCCCGCAGGCCGCGGCACTTGAGGCTCCCAACGCGAGGGCCGGGCCGGCGGCCAGGGTCACGGTGCGTCCCCGGAAGTTGGTCCGTTCCAGGGCCGGCGCGGGCGGTGCGGTACGGATCTCGCGCAGCGCGTACCGGGCGGCGACCGCCCCGATTCCAGCCACCAGGAGTCGACCGAAGACCGTCACGTTGCCGCCCCGCTCACTCACGCCATCCCCTCCCGCCGGCTGGCGGAGATCGTCGGAACCGGGCGGATGCCCCGTCAGGTCACTGGACCCTTGTCAACCCGCGCCGCTCGGCGCGTACGCGCCTCCGCCGACCCTGCGACGGGTCGGATCGTGCGGCGAGGGTGCGCAGGGTTCACTGGGGCAGTTTAGGCACCAGCGATGCGGCGCTGTCACCGACGCCGAAGTGACCGGCCTTACGCTCGGCCAGCTGCTGCACCAGCGCCAGGGTGGTGACCAGTTGCCCCTGGACCGTGTTGGCGTTGTCGATGGTCGAGATGGTCTGGGCGAGCACCGCGTCGCCCCGGACGAAGGCCACCAGGTTTCCGCCGGCCGATCCGTTACCGGCCACCATGATGCCCCCGGTCCGGTCGAGCTGCTCGGCGATCTTGACCACGGATTCGTCCTTCTTGGCCGAGTCCTTGTCCACGTACGGCTGCCCGCTGACCACCACGACCGCCTCGGCCGGTGCGGTGATCCGGTCCGAGGTGGTCAGGTAGTTGGCGTTGCCGTACGCGGCCAGCACCGCCCGCCGGTCGGCTGCGGTGACCGGCTCCGCCCCGGCGGGCTGGTCCAGCAGCACGGTGGCCAGTAGGGCGCTGGAGGTTTCGACGCCGTGGCCGTTGCCGGGCAGTCCCGCGGTCGGCGCGTCGGTGGGCCGGGCCGCGGTGACCGCCAGTTCGAGCAGGTCGTTGTTGTTCTCCGGGTTGACGAACTTGTCCTGCAGGTCGATCCGCCCGGTGACGTCGGCACCGGCCAGCTGGAGCATGGTGAGCACACCCTCGGCGTGATCCCGACCGGTGGGCAGGCTGAGCACCAGCACCCGCTTGCCGCTGAGCGTGCCCGGCAGCATCACCTGGGCTATCTCGGCGGCGAAGTCCTCCTCAAGCTCCAGTTCCCGCTGCATGTTCTGGACCGCCTGGCGCTGGTGCTGGTTGTCCTTGCGCAGCTCGTTGACGGTCTCCCGGAGCGAGTCCGCCACCGGACCGTTGAGCGCGGCGGTACCGACCACCAGGCCGATCGCCAGGGCGAGGAAGACCGCGGTCAGGGACACCACGTGGTACCGGAAGTTGATCACGCTTGAAGCCTCTTGATCGGTCGGGAGCTAGAAGAGCTGGCCGAGCTGGAACACAAAATTGTCCCACCACTCGGAGACCACGCCCAGGTACGCCTTACCGACGGTGGAGACAGCCACCGCCGAGGCCATGGCGGCGAGTGCCGAAAGGACCAGCAGCAACAGGGACGACCCCGAGATGCTCTGCCGGTACAACCGGCTGACCCCCTTGGCGTCCACCAGCTTGCCACCGACCTTGAGCCGGGTGAGGAACGTCGACGCCATGCCACCGCGCCCCTTGTCGAGGAACTCCACGAGGGTGGCGTGGGTACCCACCGCGACGATCAGCGAGGCACCCTTCTCGTCGGCCAGCAGCATCGCGAGGTCCTCGCTGGTGGCGGCAGCGGGAAAGGTCACCGCCGGTACCCCCAGGCCGTTGACGCGCGGCAGCCCCGGCGCCCGCCCGTCCGGGTACGCGTGCACGATCACCTCGGCGCCGCAGCGCAGCACGTCGTCGCTGACCGAATCCATGTCGCCGATGATCATATCTGGGGTGTAGCCCGCCTCGACCAGGGCGTCGGCACCCCCGTCGACACCGATCAGCACGGGCTTGAACTCCCGGATGTACGGGCGCAGCACGTCCAGGTCGGCCTTGTAGTCGTAGCCCCGGACCACGATGAGACAGTGCCGTCCCTGCACCTCGGTGGCGATCTCGGGCACACCGACGCCGTCGAGCAGCAGGTCCCGTTCCTGCTTGAGGTAGTCCATGGTGTTGGCGGCGAACGCCTCCAACTGCACCGACAGGCCCTCCCGGGCGTCGGTCATCGCCTTGGCCACGCTCTCGGCGTCCTGGAGACTCCCGTGCGCCAACGGATCGTCGTTCAGGTAGACGGTGTTGCCCTCGATGCGCACCGTGTCGCCCTCACGGATCCGCTCGAAGATGCCCTCGCCGAGGTCGTCGAGTAGCGGAATACCCGCCGAGATCAGCACCTCCGGCCCGAGGTTGGGGTAACGGCCGGAAACCGACGGCTTGGCGTTGAGCACCGCGCCGACACCGACCGCGACGAGCGAGTCGGCAGCGACCCGGTCCAGGTCGACATGGTCGATGACCGCTATGTCGCCGGGGCGGAGCCGGCCGACCAGCCGCTTCGTGCGACGGTCGAGGCGGGCGGTGCCGAGGATCTGTCCCGGTTCCGCGTTCCGGGCCCGGCGCAACGTGGGTAGACGCATCGTGACCATCCTGGCATGTGAGGCAGGCGAATCTGTCGCGACATGCCTGAGCAGGTCCGCCTACCCAGGGAAACACACATGGACGAAGGCCGGTGTGCCTCCGCTCACAATCGCGGCCTCAAGGACCGCTGTTCCCTGGCCGCCACGGCCAGGAGTTCCTCGGCGTGAGCGATACCCAGGTCCGAATCCGGTAAACCCGCAAGCATCCGGGCGAGTTCGCGGGCCCGCTCGGTGTCCTCCACCACCCGCACCCCGCTGGTGGTGACCGCCCCGCCGGTGTCCTTGGCCACCACCAGGTGCCGGTCGGCGAAGGCGGCGACCTGGGGCAGGTGGGTCACCACCAGAACCTGGTGGCTGCGGGCCAGCCGGGCCAGCCGCCGGCCGATCTCCACCGCCGCCTGACCGCCCACCCCCGCGTCGACCTCGTCGAAGACCAGCGTCGGCGGGCCGCCGGAGCCGGCGAAGACCACCTCGATGGCGAGCATCACCCGGGACAGCTCACCGCCGGAGGCACCCCGTTGCAGGGGCAGCGACGGCGCACCGGGATGCGCCAACAGCCGCAGCTCGACCTCGTCGCCGCCGTCGGGGCCGACGCCGACGTCGACCCCGTTGACCGGCAACGTCGGCTCGGCCCGCCCGGCGGGTCGGGGCAGCACCGCCACCTCGATCCGGGCGTGTGGCATCGCCAGCCCGGCCAGCTCGACGGTGACCTGGTCGGCGAACTGCGCCGCCGCCTCCTGCCGGGACGCCGACAGCCGGCCGGCCAACTCGGCCACCTCGCCGGCCAGCCGGGACACCTCCCGATCCAGCTCGTCGAGCAGCTCGTCGGAGTTGTCCAGCTCGGACAGTCTGGTCCGGGCCCGCTCCGCCCAGACGATCACACCGTCGACGTCGTCGGCGTACTTGCGGGTCAGCGCGCGCAACGCGGCCCGCCGCTCGTAGAGCGCCTGCAACCGAGCCGGGTCGGCCTCCAGGCCAGCGAGGTATGTGGACAGTTCCACCGAGACGTCGGCGACCAGCGTGGCCGCCTCCTCCAGGCGGGCGGCCAGCTCACCGAGCGCCGGGTCGGTGCCGGTCTGCGCCTCCAGCGTGCGCCGGGCGGTGCCCAGCAGCGTCGAGGCGTCGGGGGTGTCGTCGGTGGCCTCCAAGCCGCCGGCCACGCACTGATGGGCCAGCTGGGCCGCGGTACGCAGACCCTCCGCGTGCTCCAATCGCTGCGTCTCCGCCTTCAGCTCGTCGTCCTCACCCGGCTGCGGATCCACCCGGGTGATCTCGTCGAGGCCCAACCGGAGCAGGTCGGTCTCCTGATGGCGTTCCCGCGCGTTGCGACGCCGGTCGGCCAGGTCGTCGACCACCCGACGCCACCGGGTGAACGCGTCCCGCGTCGCGTCGAGCAGCTTCTCGTGCTCGGGGCCGGCGAACCGGTCCAGCGCGGCCCGCTGTTCGGCCGGGCGCAGCAGCCGCAGCTGGTCGGACTGGCCGTGCACGGCGACCACCTGCTCGCCGACCTCGCCGAGCATCGACACCGGCATGCCGCGGCCGCCCAGATGGGCCCGGGACCGCCCCTCCACCGTGACCGTGCGGCTCAGCAGCACGCAGCCGTCCTCGTCGGGCTCACCTCCGGCGTCGGTGATCCGGGCGTGCACCGTCTCCGCCACCCGACCACCGAGACGCAGCCGGCCCTCGACCACGGCGCGGCCGGGTTCGGCGCGCACCCGGCCGGCGTCGGCCCGGCCACCGAAGAGCAGGCCGAGCCCCGTCACCACCATCGTCTTACCGGCACCGGTCTCGCCGGTGATGACGTTCATGCCGCCGGTCAGCGGCAACGTTGTGTCCTCGATGACGCCCAGTCCGGTGATGCGTAGCTCCTCCAGCACAGCAACCGACAGTAGACGCGTGGCCCGACACTTGACCAGCCGGCGCGGCCGCTGGTCTCAACGGCGGTTGCCCCGCCAGCCGTGCACCGGAAGGTCGAACTTGGCCACCAGGCGCGCGGTGAACGACCGGTCCCGCAGCCGGACGACCCGTACCGGCAGAGTGCCCCGTCGCACCGTGACCCGGGCGCCCGGCGGCAGGTCGTAGACCCGTCGCCCGTCGCAGCAGAGCACCGCCAGGGTGGTGAACGGGTCGACGGTGATCGTCATGGTGGAGGTGGGGGCCGTCACCAGCGGCCGGCTGAACAACGCGTGCGCGCTGATCGGCACCAGCAGCAACGCCTCCACCTCGGGCCAGACGACCGGCCCGCCGCCGGAGAAGGCGTACGCCGTGGAACCGGTGGGCGTGGCACATACCACGCCGTCGCAGCCGTACCGGGACAGCGGCCGCCCGTCGACATCGACGAGAAGTTCCAGCATCTGGGCCCGCTCGCCCTTCTCGACGCTTATCTCGTTGAGGGCCCACGACTCGATGGTCGGCCCACCGTCGAACTCCGCCATCACATCGAGGGTGAGCCGCTCGTCGACGCTGTAGTTGCGGCTGACCACGTCACGGACCGCCACGTCCAGATCGCCGATCTCCGCCTCGGCGAGAAAGCCGACCTTGCCGAGGTTGATGCCGAGCAGCGGCACCTTCGCCGGCCGGGCCAGCTCCGCGGCGCGCAGGAACGTGCCGTCCCCACCGAGCGCGAAAACGATCTCTGCGCCCTCGGCCGCCTCCGGCCCGGTCACCGGCACCACGCCCGGCAGGTCGAGATCCTCGGCTTCCTCGGCCACCACCCGCACCTCGAACCCGGCCGCAATCAGGTCCGCAGCGACCGTACGGGCATGCTCGGTGCTGCGCCGGCGCCCGGTGTGCGTCACCAACAGGGCCGTGCGGGTCACCGCGACGACCGCCCGGGAACACCGCGCTGGTGGTTCACGCGCCGAGACCAGCTCACGCCGCCGCCACGCTGCTGCGCCAAATGGTTCGCTCACTCCGCTCGCTCACGCCGCCGCCCCGCTCCGCGCGCCGGCGGCGCGAGCCGCCACGCTGCTGCGCCAAATGGTTCGCTCACTCCGCTCGCTCACGTGGCCACCTCCTCCGTCACCTCGTCCGGCCCGTCGCCGGACGGCACCGGGCCGCCTGGCCCGGCCGCCACCACGGCCCGCACCCGGTGCGGGTCGGCCGGTGGCGCGTCCCGGCGTAACCATACGAAGAACTCGACGTTGCCGCTCGGCCCCGGCAGCGGGCTGGCCGCGAGATCCGCCAGCCCCAACCGCAGCGTCGCGGCTGCCGTGGCGACGTCCAGCACCGCCTGCGCCCGAAGTTCCGGATCGCGGACCACCCCACCGGCGCCGACCCGCTCCCGGCCCACCTCGAACTGCGGTTTGACCATCAGCGCGAGGTCACCGTCGGCCCGGGTGCAGGCCGCCAGGGCGGGCAGCACCAACCGTAACGAGATGAACGACAGGTCGGCGACGGTCAGGTCGACCGGGCCGCCGATCGTCTCGGGGACCAGGGTCCGGACGTTCGTACGTTCGAAGACCCGTACCCGGGCATCGTTTCTCAGCGACCAGGCCAGCTGGCCGTACCCGACGTCCACCGCGACCACCTCGGCGGCGTCGGCGCGCAGCAGCACGTCGGTGAAGCCGCCGGTGGACGCGCCGGCGTCCAGGCAGCGCCGACCACGCACCACCAGCCCGGCAGGGGCGAACGCGGCGAGCGCGCCGGCCAACTTGTGCCCGCCCCGGGATACGTACTCGGAGGTGGGATCGGCGCCGCCGACCAGCAACGGATCCGCAGGGTCGACCATCGCGGCGGCCTTGCGGGCCGGCACCCCACGCAGCTGCACGCGGCCAGCCTCCACCAACGCCACCGCCTGCTCGCGGGAGCGGGCCAGGCCGCGACGGACGAGTTCGGCGTCCAATCGGTTACGCCGTGCCATGGATGGACGCGCCTCCTCAGGCCTGGTCGATGGTGGCCAGCGTCTCCCGCAACGTCTGGTACGCGGCCTCGTACTCAGCGATCTGGTCGGCGGGTCCGAGCGTCGCGGCGTTGGCGATCGCCTGCACCGCAGCGTCCACCGCCGGGTGCCCGTCGTCCGGACCGTCCGCACCGGTCCAGCGCTGCGGCGGCGGACCGGGACGCGGCGCGGTCACTCGGCACGGTCCGGGCGCGGCGGTGCGGCCTTGGTCGGTCGCGGCACCGGTTCACCATCGGCGGTACGCACAACCGTTCCCGATGCCTTCTTGGCCACGGTCTTCTTGGCCACCGCCTTCTTGGCCACGGTCTTCTTGGCCACCGCCTTCTTGGCTACGGCTTTCGTCGGTGGGGCTGCGGCAGCGGTCGATGGCGTGCCGACGGAGGGGGTCCCGACGGATTCGGCGGTCGCCACCATGCCCGGCGCGGTGCCGCTGGTCGGCGTACCGGAAGCGGCCCGGAGCTGGCGCTCCAACTCACGCACCCGGCGGTCCAGTTCGGCGACCTCCTCGGCGGCGGCCAGGCCAACCGCGCCGAGCGCCCGCTCGACCTCGAACCGCACCAGCTTGGTCAGGGCCTCACGGTTGGCCGCGCCGGTCGACCGCAACTCCTCCGCGAGGGTCTGTAGCTGGGCGGCCGTCGCGCCGGTCGACCCCATCGCCCGGCGCACCGCGTCCTGTGCTTTCTTCCGGGGCGCCTCCGTCAGGCCCATGGCCAGTTCGAGGTAGGCGCGCCACGCGTCCTGCATGCCTGAGTCCTTTCGCCCGGCGGCTGTGCAGGTGTCACGCTACCGGGCCGTTGGCACTGTCCTGTGCGGTACGGTGCCGGGAGACGACGTGGTGTGCGAGGAGGCGATTGGTGGCCACGGTGGACGAGTGTCGGCAGGCGTTGCAGGATCTGGCCGCCCGGCTCGAGCGCAACGCGGAGACCGTACGCGATCGCGTGGACCTGGATCGCACCCTGGCCTGCCGGATCACTGATCTGGAGACTGCCTTTCACGGTCGGCTCACCGGCGGCAGGCTGGTGGAGCTCGCCGACGGCGACGATCCGAAGGCGAAGATCGCGATGAGCACCACCAGCGACGACCTGCTGGCCCTGGTACGCGGCGATCTCGACGTCACTCGCGCCATCGCCAACCGCCGTGTGTCGATCAAGGCGAACCCGTTTGACCTGATGAAGCTGCGCAAGCTGCTCTGACCAGGTCAGGACGCCAAACGGAGCTGCTCCAGCGCCTGCACCGCCTGCGGGGACGCCGGCCGGACCGGGCCGGACAGGTGACTGCGCCAAGCCGCCGCGCACAGCGCGGCGAGCGCGTCCAGCACACGCCCCGACCCTGACAGATGCCAGTCGTCGGCGCTGGTGGTCACCTGCCAGCCGCCCTGGTCGGTGTCCGACGCCGGCACCCGCACCACGCCGTCGGGGTCGAAGAGGCCGGTCAGGTCCCAGGAGACGTACGTCGGCCGTCGCTCCGCGGGCGCGGCGAGCAGCTCGGCGGCGTCGCTGACACCGGTGAGGACCAGCAGGCTGTCCAGACCGGCCCGGTTCGCCCCCTCGATGTCGGTGTCCAGCCGGTCACCGACGACCACCGTACGACCGCTGTCCGCCCGCCGGGCGGCGGTGGCGAACAGCTCCGGTGCCGGCTTACCGACGATCTCGTCCGGTTCCCGGCCGAGCGCGGTGGCCAACGCTGCCACCAGTGCGCCGTTGCCCGGCAACGGCCCGCGCCCGCTGGGCAGCGTACGGTCGGTGTTCGTGGCCACCCAGGTCGCGCCGCCCCGTACCGCCACCGCCGCCTCGGCCAGATCGGCCCAACCCACCTGCGGGCCGTACCCCTGGACGACCGCGACCGGGGCCTCGTCAGCCGTGGAGACCGGTTTGAGCCCGGCCTCGCTGATCTCGGCCCGGAGCGCCTCGGCGCCCACCACGAGCACCGGCGAGCCGGCCGGCAGCCGCTCACCCAGCAGTCGGGCGGCGGCGGCGGCGCTGGTGAGCACCTCCTCCGGCCGCGCCGGCACACCCATTCCGGTGAGCAGGTCGGCCACGTCGGCGGCGCGGCGCGAGGCGTTGTTCGTCGCGTACGCGACGGCTCGGCCCTCACCGTGCAGCCGGGCGACCGTCTCGACCGCGCCGGGGATCGGCTGGTCGATCAGGTAGACCACCCCGTCCAGGTCGAAGACGACCAGGGCGTAACCGTCCACCAGCCGGTCCGCGCTCATCGCTGCCGCGCCTCCGGCTCCTCGGTCCCGTCCGCCTCGCGACGGTCAGCACCAGGTTCAGCGGAGTCCGGGATGGTCCCGGGGGCGGCCGCCGCGCCCGGTGCCCCGTCGCCGTCCGCGTTCCGCTCATCGTCAGCGCCCGGCGGGTCGGCCGCCAGGTCCTCGGCGGCCGTGGAGTCCGCGACGACCGCCGCCTCGGCCTCCGGCTCGTCGGACGCGAGGTCGTCCCCGGCCGGGTCATGCTGGTCGCTGTCCACGGTGCTGGTCGACGAGCCGGCGCCCGGCTGGGCCGGCACCGCGCCAGCGGCACCCGGACCAGCGACCAGTTCCTCGGTCACCTCGTCCTCGTCGTCACCCTCGATGACCACCCCGTCGAGTTCGAGCAGCCGCTCGGCCGCGTCGGTCTCGGCCTCGGTGTCCACCTCCGCCGCGCGGGAGAACCACTCCCGCGCCTCGGCCCGCCGCCCCACGGCAAGCAGCGCGTCGGCGTACGCGTAGCGCAGTCGTGCCGTCCACGGCTGCACCACGTCGGTGGTCAGCTCGGGTACCTGGAGCATCGCCACGGCAGCGTCCCGCTGCCCGAGGTCGCCCCGCGCACCGGCGGCCACGATCAGCAGTTCGATCGCCACGGCCGGATCCAGCTTCTCCTGGTCGGCTCCCCGGAACAGGTCAATGGCCCGCTCGGGACGGCCCAGCGCCCGCTCGCTGTCCGCGATCACCGCAAGGTGGCTCTGCGCGCCGCTCATCCGGTGATACGTCCGCAGCTCGGCGATGGCCGACTGCCACTCCCCGGCGTGGTACGCGGCCAGGCCGACAGCTTCTCGGACCGCGGAGATCCGCGACGCGAGCCGGCGAGCGGCCAATGCGTGCGCAAGCGCCTCGGTCGGATCCTCGTCGATCAGCTGCCCGGTCGCTACGAGATGCCGGGCAACGGTCTCCGCGACCGGCTTCGCCAGCGACAGCAGTTCGGCGCGCACGTCCTTGTCCAGGTCGGTCGCGACGATCTCGTCAGGAATTGCCGGCGCCTGCGTACGCCCGTCCTCTGTCGAGCCGGGTCCGGCGCGGTCCTCACCCCGCCCGAAGCGACGCTCACCATCCCGGTCGTCCCGGAATCCGCCGCCACGGCGCTCGCCGCCACGGTCATCCGCCCCGCGACGGAAGCCGCCCTCCCGGCGCTCACCGAAGCCGCCCGCTCCGTGCGCGTTGTCCCGATCCCGGAACCCGCCCTCACGACGGTCACCGCCCCGGAACCCGCCCTCACGACGGTCACCGCCCCGGAACCCGCCCTCACGACGGTCACCGCCGGAGCTGTCGCGATCGCGGCGGTCGCGGAACCCTCCGTCCCGACGCTCACCGTCCCGGAAGCCACCCTCACGACGGTCACCGCCCCGGAAACCGCCCTCGCGACGCTCACCGTCCCGGAAGCCACCCTCACGACGGTCACCGCCCCGGAAGCCGCCCTCGCGACGCTCACCGTCCCGGAAGCCGCCGCGACGTTCATCGTTGCGACGCTCACCTCGGAAGCCGCTGTCCCGCCGTGCCTCGTCGCGGTATCCGCCCCGCTCGCCCTCGTGCCGACGGAAGCCACCCTCACGACGGTCACCGCCCGAGCTGCCACGGTCGCGGAACCCACCGTCCCGACGCTCGCCGTCCCGGAAACCACCGTCCCGACGCTCGCCGCCACGGAAGCCGCCGCCACGATGTTCTCCGTCGCGGAAGCCGCCCTCACGGCGGTCACCGCCACGGAAGCCGCCCTCGCGACGCTCACCGTCCCGGAAGCCGCCGCGACGTTCATCGTTGCGACGCTCACCTCGGAAGCCGCTGTCCCGCCGTGCCTCGTCGCGGTATCCGCCC